>JBKJSR010000575.1:0-15003 GCA_046594355.1 Bryobacter sp. | reverse complement strand
CTGTCGCGTACAGCGCCATTTTCCGGTGACCGGATTCAGATCGAAAGACTGCTCTACAACCTGATTGACAATGGCATCAAGTACACACGGGAATCCGGCTTTGTCGAAGTTCTTGTGACGGCCAACGAATCCGCCGCAGAAATTGTCCTCGAGATTCGCGACAATGGAGAAGGGATTGCTCCCGAGCATTTGCCCCACCTTTTCGACCGCTTTTATCGCGTACCGATTCGAGAGAGTGGAAGGGAAAAGGGTTTGGGATTGGGACTCAGTTTTGTTTCATGGATTGTAAAAGCACACAGGGGAGAAATACAAGTAAGCAGCGAAATTGGAAGAGGAACCACTTTTCGAGTGACCTTCCCTTTCAAGGCAGCTGATATAAACAACTTGGTTGAATATGGAAATCAAAGAGAGACAACTGGAAGGCATTCGAATTCTTGACCTGAAAGGGGCACTCGTGGCGGGAGAGCCTTGTCAAATGTTGCGCAGTCAGGCGACAGCCGACATGGAGTCGAAACCGCGCGTGGTGCTGAATCTGTCTGAAGTGGACTACATCGATTCGAGTGGATTGGGGATGCTGGTGAACTGCTTTTCCACGCTTGAGCGCAACGGCGGCGGCATGCGTATTCTGAGCCCATCCGAGCGGGACATGGAATTGATGGTCTTGACGAAGCTGGCAACAGTCTTTCAGGTCTTCAATGAAGAGCAGGAAGCGGTGAACAGCTTCTTTCCCGACCGCGAGATCAAGAAATTCGACATACTGAGCTTCGTGCAGGAGCAACGCAAGGCGAAGGAAAACAAGTAACGCATGATCGAGGCGGGTAGTCCGGCACCTGAGTTTTCACTCGCGCAGATCGATGGAAGAGTGGAGACGCTTGAGCAACTGCGCGCCGGAGGCAGTGTGCTGCTGGTCTTTTATAAGGTCAGTTGCCCAACCTGTAAGCTGACCCTTCCCTATCTGAACCGGGTCAAGATTCGGACAGTCGGAATTTCGCAGGACAGCGTAGAATCTACCGCAAAATTTTCCCGGCAATTCGGAGTAACCATTCCATCGGTGTTGGACCTTGATCGGGACGGCTACCGTGTGAGCAACGCTTATGGAATTCACCACGTGCCGGCGCTGTTCGTCGTCAGTGAGCAGGGCCTGGTCCTCGAACGCATTGAAGGTTTCGACAAGGATGCTCTCGATAGACTGGGCGTCGAGTTTGGCAGCGAAGAAAATGTGCCGGAATTTAAACCTGGCTGAGGCGGCAAGAATCATGCGCCCGGGCGGCGCAATTGAAATCTGAGAAACTGGTTGAGCAGGAAGTAATACGCGAAAATGGCATTGATTAACGAAATTCTGAACAACGCGGCCGCCGTGGCCAAGGGCATGGGCGTCACCTTCAAAGAGATGCTTCAGCCAACCGTAACGGAAGTCTATCCCGAAGGTCCGGCTGTGTTTGAAGAGCGCTTTCGCGGCGTACACGTTTTGCAGCGCGACGAGAACGAACTTGAGAAATGTGTCGCGTGTTTCTTGTGTGCCGCCGCCTGCCCATCTAACTGTATTTATATCGAGGCGGCGGAAAATTCCGCAGAGGGCCGCATCAGTGGCGGAGAGCGCTACGCGAGCGTTTACAACATCGACTATTCGCGTTGTATTTTCTGTGGCTATTGTGTCGAAGCCTGCCCGACCGACGCTATCACGCACGGTCACGATTTCGAGAACGCCAGCTACAACACATCGACCCTCGTCTATCGTAAGGAACAGATGCTGACACATCTTCCGGCCGGCTTTAAACCGCTGGTGGTCGAAGAGCAAAGCTCCGGCGGCGGACACTAGATTTCATTTGCCGCAGCTTCATCGGGCGGCAATGAAAGGATCGTTCCCATGCGTGCCGATTCCTTTGTCGATACCGCGATCTGCCAGGACTTTTCGAAGTCGAGCCATCTGGAATGGCTTGATACCAATGGGGCTGGCGCTTACGCCATGGGCACCGTGGCTGGTGTCAGAACTCGCCGCTACCATGGTCTGCTCAACGCTCCGCAATCCCCTGGTAGCCCAAGCTCCGTCTGGTTGAGCGCACTCGAAGACACGCTCCAAATCGAAGGCGTCCGTTACGAGTTGGCGGCACATCGTTATCAGGGAACCGTCACACCGCGTGGTTACGAGTTGCTCGGTGAGTTTCGTCTTTGCCCCTACCCGAGCTGGCTGTACAGGATCGGCGAAGCAACCCTCGCTCGCGAACTGATGCTGATCGACGGATTGCCGGCGGTATTGGTACGCTACTGCTGTTCCGAGAATGCGGAACTTGAGGTGCGTCCCTTTGTCGCCGGAAGGCAGCATCATAGCCTCGTCCAGGCTGGAGAACAGACACCCTGGACTATCGATGCTGGCGATGCCATCCTTTCGTTGCGCAAAGACGGCGCTGCACTTCATTTCCGGAGCGACGCGACAAGCTTCGCAAGCGCACCCGACTGGTATCACAACTTCCAGTACGACGTGGATCGCTCTCGAGGGCTCGACCATGAAGAGGATCTCTGGACTCCAGGTGTGTTGCACTTTTCGCTTCGTGCCGACACTTGGGCTTATCTGGTTTGCGGGCTGGAAGATCTTGGGCCTCTCGATCCGATGCAACTGCTGCGCTGGATGGCTGCCAAAGAAGCTCGCTTCCCCACCCCTCGCAGCATTGAGAATCGGCTCGAAAATGCCGCGGAGCATTTCATCTTTGAGCGGCAGGGCCGGCGCAGTGTCATCGCGGGCTACCCGTGGTTTAGCGATTGGGGCCGCGACACGTTCATCTCGTTACCAGGGTTGTTTCTGGCTCGCAACAAGCTCGGCGATGCCGCCAGGACAGTCGAAAACTTCCTTTCCCTGAGTCGCGATGGCTTGATTCCCAATCGCATCACCGACGATGGGTCCACACCCGAGTACAATTCCGTCGATGCAACTCTATGGCTCTACATCGCGGTGTCGCAGTGGCTCGATGCCGGCGGAAATCGCGAAGAATTCCAGGATCGATTCTTTGCGCCCATGCGGGACATGCTGCTGACGATGGCCGGCGGAACGATCTACGCCATTCATTGCGATGAAAGCGACGGGCTCTTATACGCCGGCTCGCCGGATACGCAACTGACCTGGATGGATGCAAAGGTAGACGGGGTCGCTGTCACGCCTCGCTTCGGCAAGGCCGTCGAGATCAATGCGCTTTGGTACAACGCGTTGCGGCTCATGTCTGAGTGGTCGAAGGAACTCGGCGACCTGGCGAGCGAGGCAAGCTTTGCCGCCATGGCGAGTCGCGCCATCGCAGGCTTCACAAAATCGTTCTGGAACGCCGAAGCCAATTGCCTCTTTGATGTCATTCGTCCTGGCTATGCGGATCAGAGCATCCGCCCCAACCAGTTGTTCGCGCTCTCCTTACCCTATCCTCTGGTAATTCGTAGCAAAGGCGAATCTATACTTCAAATCGTCGAAAGCCGACTACTGACACCCATGGGTTTAAGGACTCTAGCGCCCGGCGATGCCGACTATCGCGGACGCTTTGAGGGCGGAGTATTCGAAAGAGACCACGCGTATCATCAGGGCACCGTCTGGCCTTGGCTCCTTGGGCCATATGGCCGCGCCTGCTTGCGGGTGAGGCCCGGCTTACAGGACGAGCGCGAACGCTTGCGGCGCTTACTCGATGGAATCCTCACGCAATTGGACAGCGGTTGCCTGGGACAACTCGCGGAAGTCTATGACGGCGATGAACCCCAGAGAGAAGGCGGAACTCCCGCTCAAGCCTGGAGCGTCGCGGAAATTCTTTGGCTGCTCAAAAAAGAACTGGCATTCTAGAAAGAGTGCCTGAAGCGACAAAAGCCAACAACCGTGCCCTGGCGCTCGTATACGCCACGATTTTTCTCGACGTATTGGGATTGGGAATATTGATTCCGGTGCTGCCCTATTTCGCGCAGCAGTACCGGACAGATGCGCTTACCGTAGGTTTTCTGAGTGCCGCATTTTCGATCGCACAATTCATGGCCAGCCCCTTCCTGGGCGCGCTCAGCGATCGGATAGGTCGGCGCCCCGTCATCCTCTTCAACATTTTTGGCTCGTCCATGGCTTACTTTCTTTTCGGCTGGGCATCCACGCTGTGGCTATTGATGTTGGCGCGAGTGCTCGAAGGAATTACCGGCGGCAGCATCTCCACCGCGCAAGCTTACATCGCTGATGTCACGCCTCCAGAAGACCGCATGAAACGCTTCGGCATGATTGGGGCGGTCTTCGGTCTGGGCTTCATCATCGGCCCGGCCTTTGGCGGCTTCCTCAGCACCTATGGATTGTCCTGGCCTGCGTACGCCGCAGGCATCTTATGCCTGCTTGCTTCGATCTTTGGCTACTTTTTTTTGCCGGAGAGCTTGCCACTCGCGAAGCGTGCCACAACCCGCTTGACCTTTGCCGATGCAAATCCAATCAGGAAAATTTCCGAGGCACTCTCGCGTGATTCCATCCGCCCAATCCTGCTCGCCATCTTCGTGGTGAATGTCGCGTTCAGCGCCCTGCAGTCCAACTTCGCCCTGTTCACGCTCAAGCGCTTTCAGATGGGGCCTCAAGACAATGCGTGGATCTTCGTCTACATCGGCTCGCTCAGCATCTTGATGCAAGGCGTTGTGGTGCGCAAAATGCCGAAAACACTGAACCCGGTTGCAACCTGCGTGACGGGGCTCTCCGCCATGTCGCTCGGCTTCCTCGGCATCAGCTTCGCGCAAGTCGAGTGGCACCTGTTTCCAGCGATTGCGATTTTGGCCTTTGGAAACGGCATCGCCGCACCCATGCTGACCGGATTGATTTCGCGGCGTGTCGGAGAACGCGAGCAGGGTTCGGTGCTCGGATCGTCTCAGGCGATTTTAAGTTCTACCCGCATCGTAGGGCCGCTGTTTGCAGGCTTCGTATTCGACGCCCTCGGCAGCGGAGCACCCTATTGGACGGGCGCAATTCTGGCGATCGCGGGCGCTGCAATTGTCGCAAGAACCCCAGCCGAAGCATAATAGCGACATGATCCGTCGTCAGTTTTTGTTGAGCCTTGCCGCCGCAAGCCTGAACCCTCTTCGCAGTGCACCGCGCTTTACGCAAGACCCGTTCACGCTTGGCATCGCCTCAGGCGATCCGCTGCCCGACAGCGTTGTCTTGTGGACTCGCCTGGCAGGCGCGGAGTTAGGCAAGGACAGTCATGAAGTGGATTGGGTGGTCGCCGAAGACGAGGGCCTTAAGAAAATTGTGAAGCGCGGCACCGAGATCGCAACTCCACAATTTGCTCACGCCGTTCACGCCGACCCGCGAGGCCTGAAGCCTGGGCGCTGGTATTGGTATCAATTCCGTTGCGGTGGCGTCGAAAGCCCCATCGGTAGAACCAGAACTGCACCCTCATCCAGCAGTCGCGATCCATTGCGTTTCGCTTTTGCCAGTTGTCAAAATTACGAACAGGGCTACTTCACGGCCTACAAGCACATGGCGGAAGAGGACCTGCATCTGGTGGTTCACCTCGGCGACTACATCTACGAGGGCGGGCCAACAAAGGGTCGGCCGCGCCAGCACAACTCGGGAGAGATTGAGAGCTTGAGCGACTATCGCAACCGCTACGCGCTTTACCGCACCGATCCCGATCTACGGCGTGCGCACGAGCGCTTCCCGTGGATCGTGACCTGGGACGACCACGAAGTAGACAACAACTACGCGGGCGACAAAGAAGAGAATGGTGCCCCTCGTGATCGGTTTCTCGAGCGCAGGGCGAATGCTTATCAGTCCTACTACGAGCACATGCCGCTACGCAAAACTTCCCTGCCCAGAGGAACAAGTCTCGACCTCTACCGGGCTCTCGACTTCGGCCGTACCGCCCGCTTCCACGTTCTCGACACGCGGCAATACCGCAGCGATCAACCCTGCGGAGATGGCCGAAAAGTGCAGTGCGCGGCAGCCTTGAGCGCCGAACAAACGATGCTCGGCGAGACACAGGAGAAGTGGCTGATGGAAAGTATGCGCTCTTCGCGGCAGACCTGGAATGTGCTGGCCAATCAGGTGATGTTCTCGAAGATCGACGTCAAGCCCGGCGAAGGTACCGAGTATTCCATGGATCAATGGGGCGGCTATGAAGTGCCGCGGCAACGCCTCTGCCGCTTCTTTGAAGAGGCGCAGCCCGCCAATCCCATTGTGCTGACAGGCGACATCCATTCCAACTGGGTGAGCGACATCAAAGCCGACTTCAACCGGCCAGAGAGCAAGAACGTAGGCGTCGAGTTTGTCGGCACTTCCATCAGCTCCGGTGGCGATGGTCTCGAACTCCCGATTGCCGAAACGAATTTCAAAAAAGAGAATCCTCATTTGCATTACTTCCTCGCCAAGCGCGGCTACGTGAGTTGCCTTGCCGACGCGAAGGAGTGGCGCAGCGACTACAGAATTGTTCCTATCGTGACCACGCCAGGTGCGGGCATCGAGACCCGCGCAAAGTTTCGCGTCGCAGTCGGCGCAAATCAAGTCGAGCGATCCTGATAAATTAGGCGGAGCATGAAACGCCGCGCATTCCTCGCTTCGACAGCCGCTCCTCTACTTTCCGGGCAGCAAATCAAGAAGCCAAATATTCTCTGGGTGACTTGTGAGGACATGAGTCCCAACCTGGGCTGCTACGGCGACAAGAATGCCTCAAGCCCGGCCATTGACGCACTTGCGCAGCGCTGCATGAGTTACCGCAGTGCCTGGTCTTGCGCACCCGTCTGCGCTCCCGCGCGCACCACCATCATCAGCGGCATGTATCCGCCCTCCACCGGCTCTGAACACATGCGCAGCGAAACTCACCTCGCGCCCGGCCAGAAAATGTTCCCTCAGATCCTTCGCGAAGCGGGCTATTACACTTCCAATAATTCCAAGGAAGATTACAACCTCGCCCACACCGGCAAGGTCTGGGACGAAAGTTCGGACAAGGCCCACTGGCGCAAGCGCGAAAACAATCAACCCTTCTTCAGCGTTTTCAACTACCTCATCACGCACGAAAGTCAGATCCGCAAAGTTCCTCATCAGCTCAGGCACGACCCTCGCGAGCTGCGCATCCCCGCTTACCTTCCCGACACACCGGAAGTCCGCCGCGACTGGGCGCAATACTACGACAATATCTCCACCATGGACGGCATGGTCAAAAAAACCCTCGGCGAACTTGAAGCCGATGGCCTCAAAGATTCCACCATCGTTTTCTTCTATTCCGATCACGGTGCCGGAATGCCGCGATCCAAGCGTTGGCCTTACAACTCGGGCTTGCAGGTGCCGATGATGGTGCACTTCCCCGAGCAATACAAACACCTCGCCCCCAAGGACTACCAGCCTGGCGGATGGACCGATCGTTTGGTGAGCTTCGTCGATCTTGCGCCAACTGCATTGAGTCTCGCTGGACTGAAGAAGATGGACTACCATCAGGGCCACGCATTTCTAGGGTCGGAGATCGCGCCCGAGCAGAATTATGTCTTCGGCTTCCGGGGACGCATGGACGAGCGCATCGACATGGTTCGCAGCGTGCGATCGCAGCGTTACGTCTACATCCGCAACTACATGCCCCACCGTATCTACGGCCAGCACATCGATTACATGTTCGAGATGCCGACCACACGCAAGTGGAAAGAAGTCTATGATTCGGGCAAAGCCACCGATGCGCAGAGCCATTTCTGGAAAACCAAACCAGCCGAAGAATTTTACGATCTTCAAAAAGACCCCGATGAAGTCAACAATCTTGCCTTCCGTCCCAACTCCATCGAGCGCTCGGAGATGAACCGGATGCGGGCCGAACAGACCTCGCTCGCAGTCCGCATCCGCGATGTTGGCTTCTTGCCCGAGCACGAGATTCATGCCCGTTCTAAAGACGATGCTCCATACACGATGGGTCACGATCAGGAACGATTTCAGGCCACCCGCGTCATTAATACAGCGGAGCTTGCAACGGGCCCAACCCCGGCACAGCCCGAGGTCTTCCGCACCTATCTTGGCGATGGCGACAGCGCTGTTCGCTATTGGAGCGCCGTCGGGCTTCTTAGACAGGGCCGCGCCGCAGTCGAAAAGACCAACGGAGCATTGCGGCGTGGTCTGAGCGACACTGCCCCAAACGTTCGGATCGTAGCTGCGGAGGCGCTTGCCCGCTACGGCGAAGAAGCCGATCTCAAGCCCGCAATCGAAGTCCTGCTCAAGGACGCCGACGCTACCAAAGGTGACAACTTCATCGCCATCGCCGCTCTCAATTCCCTGACCGAAATCGGTGCAGTCAAAATCAGGCCCTACCGCGAACTCATTGCCGCTCTTCCCAAAGGCCATCCAAAAACCACCCCGCGCTTCCAAACCTACATTCCGCGCCTCATCGAATATCTTCTCGACATCACCGCAACAAAACTATGATGAAATGCTAGTCATCTTATGTCGAAGAGTTCTTCCCGCCGGGCCTTCATAACCCGTTCCGCCGCGACTACCGCCACTGGCCTTGCCGCCACTGCCGGCGAAGCCACCGCCGCGTCGCACATCCCGGCACTCAAAACCGCGAACACCACGAAGACCAACTCCATCTGCCCCTATTGCGCGGTAGGTTGTAGCGTTACGATTCACACCATCGGCGACAAGTCCCGCAACGTCAAACCCGCCATCGTCCATATCGAAGGCGACCCCGAGAGCCCCGTCAATCGCGGCACCCTCTGCCCCAAGGGTGCATCCCTCGAAGAGTTCGTCCAGAGCGATCGCCGTCTCACCAAAGTGCGTCACCGCGCCGCCGGTGCCACAGAGTGGACAGACCTGAGCTGGGCGGAAGCGATCCCCATGATGGCTGCCCGCATCAAGGCAACCCGCGACAAGGGCTTCGTCGAAAAAGACGACAAGGGCCGCACCGTAAATCGCCTCGACAATCTGGCGATGATCGGCGGCTGCACGGATACCAACGAAATCAATTACCTGCTGAGCAAGTTCCGCTTCAGTCTCGGCTTGCTCGCCTATGAGAACCAAAGCCGGCTTTGACACGGCCCCACGGTGACCAGTTTGGCCGCCACATTTGGAAGAGGAGCGATGACCAATGGCTGGACCGATGTCGCTAACGCCGACGTCGTGCTCGTCATGGGTGGTAACCCCGCCGAGAACCATCCGGTGGGCTTCCGTTTTGTCATGGAGGCCAAGCGTCTTCGCAAGGCAAAGATCATCTGCATCGATCCGCGCTTCACCCGCACTGCTGCGGTCTCGGATTGCTATGTGCCCATCCGCTCCGGCACGGACATCGCCTTCCTCGGCGGCATCATTCACTATGCCCTCGAGACTGGCAAGTACCAGCGCAAATACGTCGAACAACATACGAACGCCGGCTTCCTGATCGCCGAAGGCTTTGGCTTCGAAGGTGGTCACTTCTCCGGCTGGAAAGACGGTGCCTACGACAAGACCACTTGGCAGTACGAGCTCGACGGCAATGGCCACGCGAAAACCGACCCCAAGCTGGAACACCCGCGCAGTGTTTTCCAGTTGATGAAAACGCACTACTCGCGCTATACGCCCGAACAGGTCGCGGAAATTTGCGGCTGCACGAAGGAAGAATTTCTCAAGGCCGCGGAGATGATCACGGTCGCCGCTGCGGAAGACAAATCCGGCACCGTGCTTTATGCCCTCGGCTGGACGCACCACAGCTTCGCCGTCCAGTTAATTCACGCTGCGGCGATGGTGCAACTGCTCATGGGCAACATCGGTATGCCCGGTGGTGGCGTGAACGCCCAGCGTGGCCACGCCAACATCCAGGGTTCAACCGACATGGGCGCATGGAACATGCTGCCCGGCTATCTCAAAATCCCGCGCGCCAACGAGACCACCATCGACGAATACCTCAAAGCGAACACACCCAAGCCGCTTCAGGCCAAGAGCCTCAACTATTGGGGCAACACGCCGAAATTTTTCAAGAGCCTGCTCAAGGCCTACTACGGTAAAAACGCCACCGCCGCCAACAGCTATGGCTACGACTGGCTGCCCAAAATCGACGAGAAAGGCGACCATTCCTGGGGCGCATTCTTCGACGACATGTTCCATGGCAAGCTCGAAGGCTTGATCAGCTTCGGCATGAACCCCGTCGCCAACGGACCCAACACCAAGAAGATGCTGACGGCCCTTTCGAAGTTGAAGTGGATGATCGTCGCCGAAAATTTCGAAACGGAAACCGCCGCGTTCTGGAAGGCCAAAACACTCGCCGCCAAAGACTATCCCCAAGCCCTCGATTCGGCCGGCATCGCTACCGAAGTCTTTCTGCTGCCCGCCTCCAACTTCGCCGAAAAAGATGGTGCCTTCGTGAATTCTTCCCGCTGGTTACAGTGGAAAGAAGCCGCGACCGATCCTCCAGGCGAGGCCCGTCGCGATCAGGAAATCATCGCTCAACTCTTTCTCGAGCTCCGCAAGCTTTATGAAAAAGACGGTGGCGCAAATCCTGCCCCTCTGTTGAACATGAGCTGGGATTATGCAACGCCCGCCAAGCCGCTGCTTAGCGAAGTCGCCCGCGAAGTAAACGGCGTCGACCTTAAAACATTGAAGCAGCTAAATGGTTTTGGCGAATTGAAAGACGACGGCACTACTTCCTGCGGCAACTGGATCTATAGCGGAAGCTGGACCGAAGCCGGCAACATGATGGCGCGTCGCGGCCAAGCCGATCCTACCGGCCTCGGCCTCTATCCGCAGTGGTCGTGGAGCTGGCCGGCGAACCGTCGCATTCTCTACAACCGTGCCTCTGCCGATGAAAACGGCCAGCCCTGGGACAAGACCCGCGCACCTTTGAAATGGGATGGCGGGCGCTGGCGCGGCGATGTACCCGACTACAAAGCGGATGCCGAACCCGGTTCCATGCCGGCCTTCATCATGCTGCCTGAAGGCGTCGCGCGTCTATTCGCTCCAGACCTTGTCGAGGGGCCTTTCCCCGAACACTACGAACCGGCAGAGTCTCCGGTGCTCAACCCTCTGCATCCGGAAGCCAGCGCCAATCCGCTACTTAAAACTTACTCGCGCGAGCCCGAAGCCTTCGGCACAGTCAAAGACTTTCCCTATGTCGCGATCACTTATCGCTTGACCGAACACTTCCACTACTGGACCAAACACACGAATTCGAGCTCTCAACTACAGTCGAATTTCTTCGTCGAATTACCCGCTGAACTCGCGGCGTCAAAGGGCATCGCGAGCGGCGACCGCGTCCGCGTCAGTTCCGCCCGAGGCTCCATCGAAGGTCCTGCACTGGTGACCAAACGCCTGCGAACCCTCAAGGTAAAAGGCCAGAAAACCTACCATGTCGGGCTCCCAATCCATTGGGGCTTCGTCGGTAAAGTCACCGGCCCGCTCATCAACAACTTGACGCCAAGCGCTTACGATCCAAACTCGGGAACACCCGAATACAAAGGCTTCCTCGTGAATTTGGAGAAAATCTGATGATTGTCGCCAAACTCATCGACACTACTTTATGCATCGGCTGCAAAGCCTGCGAGGTTGCCTGCCAGGAATGGAACGATCAGGAATACACTCTCGGCACCTTCAACGGCAGCTATCAGACGATGCCGGATCTCGCGCCTAATTTTTGGAACCTGATCAAGTTCAACGAAATCGAAACGGACGGCGGAACCTCCTGGCTGATGTCGAAATTCCAGTGCATGCACTGTGCCGATGCCGGCTGTATCGCTGCCTGCCCCGCCCCTGGCGCCATCACGCAACTCGCCAACGGCACCGTCGATTTCGTTCATGAAAACTGCATCGGTTGCGGCTATTGCATCACCGGCTGCCCCTTCGATGTACCCAAGCTCAGTCCAACCTCGAAGAAAGTCTACAAATGCACGCTGTGCTCCGACCGCACTGCCGTCGGCCTCGAGCCCGCCTGCATCAAGACCTGCCCAACCAATTGCCTCACCTTCGGCGAGCGCGACGAAATCCTTCGCGTCGCTGAAATACGGACGAAAGAATTGAAGGCCGACGGCTTCGCCGACGCCGGTGTCTACAACCCCCAGGGCGTCGGCGGCACTAACGTGATCTACGTCCTCAACAACGCCAAAGCTCCTGAAAATTACGGTCTTCCCAAAGATCCTGTCATCCCCTGGACCGTCCAATTGTGGAAAGGCCCTCTGAAGCTCCTCGGCTCTCTCGTTTTCTTCGGGACCATCCTCGGAGCCTTCTTCCACTATGTAATTTATGGTCCGCAGGACCCTGAATTGCACGGTCACCCGGAAGCGGAAGAAGAAAAGCAGGACGCCAATGACAAGCTCTAAAATCCGCATCCCCCGCTTTGACGCTTACGAGCGTGTCATGCATTGGATGTCCGCTCTCAGCTTCCTCTACGCGGCCCTCACCGGACTCGCCATCTGGTCTCCCAAACTATACTGGCTCGCCGGCATCTTTGGCGGCGGCATCGTAATCGGCGGCACACACCCATGGTCCGGAGTTTTTTTCTCGGCTGCCATCGGCTGGATGTTCTTCCGCTGGTCGAAGGTAATGCGCCTTGATGCGGATGATCGCGTTTGGCTGACGCGTCTCCACAAGTACGCCTCGCACCGGCACAGCGATCTTCCAGAATCGGGACGCTTCAACGCCGGACAAAAGATGTTGTTCTGGAGCCAGATAGTCACAACGCTGTTACTCTTTGCGAGCGGTATCGTATTGTGGTTTCCCGAATGGATGCCGCGCAATTTACGCCTCCTCGCGATCGCACTCCATCCGCTGGCGGCGATCGGTTCCATCGGTGGCATCATCGTACACATTTACATGGGCACGGCGGCGGTGCCGCATTCCATGCGCGCCATGCTGGGTGGCGCTGTCGGGCCGGAATGGGCGCGCTTTCACCATCCCAAGTGGTATCGCCAATGGCGGGACTCATCAAACTTAAGATAGGATCTTCAAGATGCGGCTTATTCTTTTTAGCTTTCTGATTGCCGCTGGCGCGTGGGCGCAAATCAAGGCACCCACCGATGCAGCAAGTCTGCAAGCCGGCATGAAGTCATATCAGTTCCATTGCGCCTTTTGTCACGGCAAGGGCGACGACGGATTCGCGGCCAATCTGGTCTCCCCCAATCTGGTGCATGCACCAACCGATTCCTCCCTGCTCAACATCATCCGTAACGGCATCATCGGCACGGACATGCCGCCTGCCCTCGGTATGAGCGAGCAGGAAATGCTCCAGGTCGCCGGCTATGTTCGTACGCTCGGCCGTTCGGCGCCCACCACCATCGCAGGTAATGCCGGCAAGGGCAAAGCTCTCTACATGGGCAAAGGCGCTTGTGCCAGTTGCCACATGCTCGAAGGCGCGGGTGGACGCATGGGACCCGACCTCACGCAGATCGGCGCAATGCGCAGTCCCTCCAATCTGCGCAGTTCAATCATGCGCCCAAGCTCGGCAATGGTTGGCGGCTGGACCATGGTGCATGTCTCGCTCAAGAGCGGTGCCAAGGTGAATGGCATCCGCATGAATGAAGACAACTTCTACATCAGCCTGCGCGATGGCAAGGGCAAGATCCATACCCTCGCGAAGAGCGATGCAACCAGCATCGATCGCGACCTGACCAAGTCTTCAATGCCGAGCTATGAGAAGGTTTTCACGGCCGAAGAGCTGGACGATTTGATTGCTTATTTGTTCTCCCTGCGAGGTGCGATGTGAAGAAGTTTCTACTCTTGATGTGTGCTGGAATCCTGGCGGCGCAAGTCTCCCCCGATCTGTTGCGCGATCCGTCCAAGTCCCCCGGAGACTGGCTCCACTTTCAGGGCAACACGCTGGGTCATCGCCATTCCTTGCTCAAGCAAATCAACAAGTCGAATGTCGCGCGCCTCAAACCCGCCTGGACCTTTCAGATCGACAAGACGGACAAATTCGAAGCAAGCGCAATTGCCCACAACGGCATCCTCTTCGTGTCCGAGCCACCAAGCGACGTCACGGCCATCGAGAGCCGCAGCGGAAAGGTTCTCTGGCGCTACAAACGCGTGCTGCCCGATAACGTCCCCTTCTGTTGCGGCAAAGTAAATCGCGGCGTAGCGATCCACGGCGATCTGGTTTTTGTCGGCACACTCGACGCCCATCTCGTCGCACTCGACGCCACCACCGGCCATGTCGTCTGGGACGTCGCCGTTGCCGATTACAAGAAGGGTTACTCAAGCACCGTCGCCCCGCTCGTCGTCAAAGACAAAGTCGTCATCGGCAGTGCCGGTGGCGAGTTTGGCGTAAGCGGCTACCTCGCCGCGTACGAAGCCAAAACAGGCAAGCAGGCCTGGCGCTTCTCCACGCTGCCCGCTGCGGGAGACAAGGCCGCCGAAACCTGGCTCGGCGATAGCTACAAATATGGTTCCGCCACCACCTGGGTGACCGGCAGTTACGACCCCGAACTCAACATGATTTACTGGGGCACCGGCAACCCGGGCCCCGACTGGAAAGGCGACAAACGCCGCGGCGACAATCTCTATTCCGATTCGCTGCTCGCACTCGATGCCGATACCGGCAAGCTCAAGTGGCACTTCCAGTTCACTCCCCACGACATGCACGATTGGGATGCCACCCAAGTGCCCGTCCTCGTCGACGAGATGTGGAACGGCAAGATGCGTAAGCTAGTGCTCTTTGCCAATCGCAACGCCTTCTACTACGTGCTCGACCGCACGAGCGGCGAGTACCTGCTCGGCAAGCAATACGTCCGCCAGACCTGGGCACAACCGGAGCTCGATGCCAAAGGCCGACCCACCCGTCTCCCCAACACCTCTCCCACTGAAAGTGGCACGGTCGTCTATCCCAATTCCCCAGGTGCCACCAACTTCCAGGCACCCTCCTACAGCCCCGCAACCAAGCTGCACTACGTCATGACCCGCGACGAAGGCGGCGTCTTCTATTCCGGCGACGACACCTACAAAGAGGGCAGTTGGTATCTCGCCGGTCGCTTCGTCTCAAAGCCCGGCGAAGAAGCCACTGGAGCCATCAAAGCCATCGACCCGAAAACAGGCAAGTCCAAGTGGGAATATCCTCTCAGTTCGCCTTCCTGGTCCGGGGTGTTGAGCAC
>JBKJSR010000572.1:0-5624 GCA_046594355.1 Bryobacter sp. | reverse complement strand
ATTGCGGCTGCCGATCTTATAGAACAGATACATCGCCACATTCGGAATGTCGCGATCCTCCTCGACAATGACCTTCATGCCATTGGCCAACTGGCCAGTCTTGACCGGTAGCGGTTGCACTGCCAAAGCGCCGAGCGCAGCGGCAAGAGACAAAACAAATAGCCTTCTCACGACTCTATTGTAGGGTCGAAGCTAAGCCCGATGGTGAATGTCGCCAGTCTTTTGCGGGCAATTAAAAATGCGGGGCCGCCTTTCGGCGGTCCCGCTTCACGCGATTACCAAAACAAAGCTTTGGACTTACTTTGCGTTGGGAGGCTCAATCGCGATTCCGCTAAATTGCTCGAAAAACCACAGGTTTCCGATTGGATTATGATCCCCTGTGTCAAAGTAAATCTCGTACAGAACCGACTTACTCGAACCTGATTCCCGCATCACCAGGTAACCGCGGTTCGTCACTGGAGAAATATCAAAACCCGCAATGTTGCTGAAGTCCATGTTCACCAGCGGCTTCGCCATCACAAGCGTTCCGTCATTCGGTGGTGCCTGCGTCACAATCGCACGCTTGGTCGCATCGAGGTTAAACAGCATCGTTGTAGTGGCACCGGCAAAGCTGTTGGTGTAAGCGCTGGCAATGATCAGCGGTCGCATGCCATCCGCGTAATTCAACGCTCCGTCGGTCGCCGCGACAACTCCCGTATCCGGATGCACGCGTAGATTCTGCCCCGTGTTCGATGTCACGCGAATCCTGTCCACGGTCGGATTAAAGTCAAAACCAAATTCCGTGCCATCGAGAGCCGGAGTAAATGCCGCACCTATCCCCACTGCCGTCGCAATTCCCGTCTCGCGATCAATCGTATAAATCCTCGACGAAGATCCCAGCGCATAAAGCCGCCCATTCATCGGCCGGAAGTCGATCGCCAGAACCTGTTCGCCCGGCCGCAATCCACGCAGCAATTGCAAACTGGTTGGGAACTGCGGACGCTCCGTGTCAAAGCTGACAAGCAGTGCCTTTGAGTCAACGCCCCAGGCTTTCTCCGCCCGCGCCTCATTGGCTCCAAGGGCGCAAAGCAGGCCCAGCGTCATCAAGGGTAATTTCAATCTCATGCATGTAAAAACGAAGCTGAGACCAAATCGGATTTGCGATTACAAAAGTTTTTCCGGCAGCGCTTTCCGCAATTCTTCCACCACTCCAGGTGCCTCGCTTGCCCAGTTCTTCTTCTCTTGCGGATCTTGCTCCAGATTGCTCAACCAAAGCTTCTCCAGTGGCTGACCCAGCGGGTCGCCCGCATATTGTGGTGGATTCTCGATCAGCTTCCACTTACCCTTCCGCACGGCACGGCTATTCACATACAACCAGTGAACGCTCTCATGGGCACTTTTGCCACTCCGCATGACAAGCTCCGCCTGATTCCTGCCGTCGATCCCTGGCGGCGCAGCCACTCCAGCCATCCCCAGGAAAGTAGGCAGGATGTCCATCGCCATTCCCACCCCGTCTACAACTTTTCCCGGCGCAATCCTGCCCGGCCAGCTCATCAAGGCCGGCATCCTCACCCCGCCCTCAAACAGGCCCTGTTTCCACCCCCGAAACGGCGCATTGCTCCCTCCCCGATAAGGCCGCCCCGCATGATCCGCGCGTGTCTCCTGCGTCGCGCCATTGTCGCTCTGAAAAAACACCACCGTGTTCTCCAGCATCCCCCGCCGCTTTAAGGTCCCAAGCAATGTTCCCACCTGATCATCCACCGCCGCCACCATCGCCAGATGCAAGCGCCGGTCCCGGTCCATCGATTTTGGAAAGCGCGCCAGATACTTCTCCGGCGCAATCATCGGGTAATGCGGCGCGCCAAACCAGACATTCAAATAGAATGGCTGCATCTTACTCTGCCGCTTCAAAAACTCATTCGCTTCCCGCCCCAGCAACTCCGTCTGATACTCTGGATCGGCCCAAACTTCTACTTCGTTCCGCCAAAGGTCGTGCAGGATCTCGCTCTGCCCGCGACCCAGCGTGTAATAGCGATGCGAGTAAGCATCCGTCCACCCCGAATAGAAACCGAAAAACTCATCAAAGCCCATTGCTCGCGGACGCGAATGCGCCGCGCTTCCCAGATGCCATTTTCCGATATGCCCGCTTCGATAACCCGCCTGCTTCAATTCCCCCGCTATCGTCCGCTGCCCCGCCTTTAGCCCCGGCGTATTGAATTGCGCGGTCGAAGCAAGCACATCGATAATGCCATGCCGTTCCGGATACTGGCCCGTCAGCAGGCTCGCCCGCGAAGGCGAACACACAGGAGAATTCGAATACCAGTTGGTGAATCTCGCCCCGCTCTGCGCCAGCCGGTCCAGGTTGGGCGTTTTCACATCCGGGTGCCCATAGCAACCCACATCGCCGATGCCCTGATCATCCGTATAGAGCACCAGAAAGTTGGGCCGCGAGGCAGCAGCGCCATTCAGCGCCGCACCAGCACCAGCCGCCAGAAAAGATCGTCGATTCATCCTTCAAATCATATCTTCAACACAGTTGCCATCCGCGCAAAAGCCGGTGCCATCGCTCGTTCTACTCGCCCCTGCAAAGCCTTCACCTTCTCGAGCGCCCCGGCATAATTGCGATGCACCGCAAGCAGCGCATCCCCCATCTCCACCGCCGTCGCCTTCCGTAAATCAAATGCCCACTCATTCAAACCAAGATCGGCAAACATCTGCGCCTTGCGCCCAAACGCCCAATCGTACATATGCAGCGAAGGGATCCCGTTCGCGAGGCTAAAGATCATCGAATGCGGCTCCATCGTAAACAACGCCCGCGATTGCAGATACACACTCAACGCCTCATCCGGCCGCCAAAACGTCTCCCGAATCACCATCTTCCGCCTCACATCTTCCGGCATGGGATCGATGAGTGTGCGCTTTCCCAGTTCAATCTCGCGATCATCCTCGGCCACCACCAGCACTGGCAATCCCGTCTCGCGGACCCACCGCTCCAGCACCGCCCGGTGCTTGCGCAAATGCTCCTCGCCAAACTCCTTCACCCCCGGCCGATCGAGCACGGCATAGTGCATCATCGTCACCAAAAACTTGCCGCGCTCCAGCTTTGTTGTCTTCAGATACTCATTCGCCCGCTCGTCGTCCCGCAGCTTGAAGTGAAACGCAATGTCCGGCGCAAAGTCCATCGCCGGCGCCTTCACACCCAGACTTTTCAAGTAAGCCAACGAGTTCGTATCACGCGTATAAACAAAGGCCGACTCGCTCAAGACGGGCTTATACAGTACCGGACTCGGCCATGCAAAGCGATCAAAGCTCTGCGCATAGATTCCATACGGAACTCCCATGTCCTTGGCAAACAGAAAATGCAGCGGCCCGTTCACAGAGCTATCCCACGAATATCTCTCGTGCAAGCCATAGCTGAATGGCGGCCCCGAGTTATACAAAAACAGATTCGCCCGCGCAAACGCATCGCGCAGCTTCGGATCCATCTCCTTACCTTCGCTCCCAAATTGAGCGTGCAAAATCTCCACTCGTGGATGCGCCCGCCTCACCATATCGTCGATGCCCGCATTGGAATTTGCCATCCAGGCAATCACATTTACGCCTGGCAAATAACGTTCGATTGCGCTGATCATCGCGGGCGTGAAGCAGACATCGCCGATGTTACGCGTCTGCCAACCCGTCCTCAGTAAAATGGTCCTCGGCTTCTGCGCCGCTAGAGCGGCGGCAAGCGGCAATTGCAAAAAGCTTCTTCGCTGCACCAATTCACTATGTCAAAAATTTTCGCGCAGTGCCTTCATTCTACGAATCCAGAGCAGCACCGCTACGCCAATCAGGAGCGTAAGGGTAGCAGTCGAGGGTTCGGGAATAGCATCGCCCAGGCGCATGGATCGAAGCGAAGTTACTATCCATCGTTACGGCAGATTGCGCGCCAAGGCGCTATCGCAGTCGATGCTTGCACGGGCATGCTGGTAAGCACCAGAAGGGCGCTTACCATTGAATGTGGAGATAGGCCATGACCAGGCTCAAGCTGACCAAGATCGGGACTTCGACCGGCGCTGTCCTGCCGAAGGAGATGCTAACGCGCATGAAGGTCGAAAAGGGCGATACTCTGTATGCCATCGAGACGAAGGAAGGCTAGCTCATTACGCCTTATGATCCAGCCATCGCGGACCAGCTCGGTGTAGGCCGCGAGTTCATGAAGGAATACCGGGACACCTTCAAAGCCCTCGCAAAATGACAGCCGAACCACGCAGTAGCGGCAAGAAGGCCTTGCCACCTTCGGCGGCGCGCCCGGCTTGAGGGACGAGGGTCTCCTCGACTCTGCATTGGCGCCTCCGCAGAACACCCATGCCTATAACGCGGACAGCACCTTGGCAGATCTCGCGGCCTCCTATGGTTTTGGGCTGGCAAAGAATCATGCCTTTGTGGACGGCAACAAGCGCGCCGCTTTCCTCTCAATTGGTATGTTCATTCCGATCAACGGCCTCCGGCTCGTGGCTGACTAAGTGGACGCCAGCCATATCATGCTGGCGGTTGCGGCGGGTGAACTTGATGAACGATGGCTTCCTGCCTGGATTCACAAAAACAGTCTGCAAAGATAGCTTTGCTCTTTCGTAACCTTTTCATACTGCACTGATCACGGTCCTACAAGTTTTCGGTGAGTTACTACTCCAGCACAACACAGATTATAAGCACGATGATGGCAAAAGCGCCAGATTCGCAGTGCGTTGCGCGATTCGCCATCCAGGCAATCGCATTCACGCCCGGCAAATATCGTTCGATGGCGCTGATCATGGCGGGCGTAAAGCATAAATCACCGATGTTGCGCGTCTGCCAACCCGTCCTCCTAAAAATGGTCTTCGGCTTCTGCGCCGTAAGCGGCAATTGCAAAAAGCTTCTTCGCTGCAACAATTCACTATGTCAAATCATTTGCCTGAATAACTTTATCTTACAAACTCAGATCAATGCCGGCACGCTAATCAGAAGAATCAAGGTCGCGGTAGAAGGTTCGGGAACTTCGCTGCTGCTAACGGCCAGGCATTGCCCCGGCGCATCGATCGAAACGAAGTTCGTATCCATCGTTACGGCACCATTGCGAGCCATGGCTCTACCGCAGTCGATACTTGCCCCGGCACCCAGCGTGATGCTTGTAATCTCAAGTATATTTCCTGCAAAAGCTGTGTCAGCGCCGAGAGTCGCCGAAGATCCAACCAGATAAAAAACGCCGCCGCCTCCACCGCCATTGGTAAAAACGACAGACGAATTGGCTCCCGTTATAAGTGTGGTCCCGATCTGAAAGATAAAGACGGCATTCGGATTGCCCTGCGCGTCCAGTGTAAATGTACCTGTCAATGGAGCGGCAGCACCAAAGCAATAGACATCTGATGTAAGCGTCATCCCTCCGAGATTTTGCCTCGATAGAATCACACTGCACGGTTGGCCTGCGGCCGCATTGTATGCCGTGGCCAGATCAGCTTGAGCCTGAGACGAGACAGGGCCTCCGTTATCGATAGATTCCAATCACCATCTGTGCGACCGGAGTGATAGTTGACACTTTAGACCGGGAGGTTGGGTGACACATTGACGATCTGCCCGGCTGCTTAGGAAGAAGATAGCGCACTGGTTTTTGGCTTTGGATGGGAGAG
>JBKJSR010000554.1:0-5761 GCA_046594355.1 Bryobacter sp. | reverse complement strand
GATGAGCGCGCTGAAGAGGCCTGCGACCTGCGAGCCAAAGAGCCTTGAAGAAGCGAGCGAACCGATCGCAACAACTCCTTTCATCGCCCCGAGCGGGGCGGCATAGACGAACACAAGATTCAAGAGCAGGAACAAAACGGTGACAATGCCGGTACCGATCGCAAGGGCCAGCGGCAGGTTGCGAACCGGGTCGCGCAGCTCTTCGGCAATGTAAGTGGCGGCATTCCAGCCCGAGTAACTCACATAGACATAGAAGAGGCTGATCGCGAACTGGGAAGAGATGGGCAAAGTGGATTCGCGGATGGCCGGGAGCGCGAAGTTGCTCCAGTTACCAGTGCCGACGCTGAGGCCGAGCAGGACAAAGATCGCAATGACCGAAAGCTTGATGCCGGTGAGAACTTTTTGCAGCTCGGCGGCACGCTGGACACCGAATATATTTGCGATCGTGACGACGCCGACGGTGGCGCAGGCGAGGATTTGCGCGCCGCCGATCTGGATACTGAGAAGGCCGGAACCGGCTTGCCAATAGATGCTGGATTGCTTGAAGACCGGGAAGAAATAGCCTGTGTAATCGGCGAAGGCGAGCGAGGTGGCGGCAACGGGAGCGGCAAAGCCGGCGATGAAACTGGTCCAGCCGGTCATGAAGCCCCAGACGGGTCCATAGGCCTGGGTGAGGAAGACGTACTCGCCTCCTGAGGAGGGAAAGTTAATGCCGAGCTCGGAGTAACAAAGAGCGCCGATGAGGGCGATGACGCCCCCGGCGAACCAGATGGCGAAATAGAGTTTGGGGTCGCCGAGGTCGCGGGCAAGAAAGCCTGGAGTAGTGAAGATGCCGGTGCCCACCATATTTGAGACGACAAGCGCAACGGCGGCGCTGAGGCTGATCTGGCGAAGGAGTGTGGGCGCGGGCAAGGTCAAGCTATTAGGATAGCGAGGTCGAAAAAATGAGGCTGCCAGGACAGTTCGCCCGCGGGCTTGAGGTGAAGGTCAAGCGGAAAGAAGCGTTGCCACGCTGAGGTGTCGTGCGCGGATCCAGATGCCCTATGAGCGGCGGGGGGATCGCGGACTTTTACTGAAGTAGCTTGGCGACTGGAATACCGGCTTCGACCAGTTTGGCGGTAAAGGTCTCGGGTAGTTTCTGTTTCGCAAAGAGGGCGCGGAGGCGGGCGTTGAAAGCCTGGAAGGTTGCCGTATCGATAGCCAAGTGCCATGCGTCGCTGACATAGCCGTCGGGCTTGGCGGAGTAACCCTCTTTGCGTTCATTGAGGGCGAATTCAACGCAGTCGAAGTAGAGTTCGATGGCGAGACGAGGGTCTTTGATGGCGTGCAGCTCGGCAAGCTTGGCCCAGGAGGAGATCGCAGCACCGTTCTTGCGGGCGTGGCTGAGCGCTTCGCCCAAGCGATCTTCGCGGAGCAGCAGTTCGACATGAAGAGTCTTGGCTTTTTCAGCGGTTAGGGCCATCGCACGGTCGCGGTAGAAACTGGTTTGCCTGGTCTGTCCGGCGGCGTGCATGAGGGCGGAAAAAGGCTCCTTGGCTGGACCGTTTTCGAAGAGATACCAACGATAGGGAAGCGCTTCCGCGAACTGGCCTTGGGCCTCGTAGCGGTGGGCGAGAAAGATTGCGAGTTTGGGGCTATGCGCTTTTTCAAAAGCCTTTTGCACGGTCTGTAATGCGTCCATCGGGCGACGGCGGGCATCGAGAAAATCAGCGATGATGAGGACTTCTTCGGGTTGGCGGGCGACCGCAAGCAGGATCGCCACCTGCTCCTCAACATCCTCGGAGATGGTGGCCCATTCGTAGAGCATGACGCGGCGGTTGATAAAGAGTTTGAGTTCTTTGCGTGAGCGGCGATCCACCTGGTGGTTGTGGACAACGATCTGGTAGGTGGGCTCGAGGAGTTCGCGATAGCGGGCCAGGCCCACTTGGCCAAGCAGTTCGGCGTAAGAGCCGGGAGCTTCGGGAGCGATATTCGCGGTGGCGTTGGAACGGAACTGGAAAAGGGTTTCGGCAAGGGTAGCGGGATCGGGAGGGAAGGCTTTAGCGGCCCGCAGGTGCAGGGTTGAGAATTCGCGCTGCAGCTCTTCGAGGCGAATGGCGGGCTTGGGCTGCTGGCCAATGAGCTGATCGAGAGAGACCATCATTTTGCCGATGAAGCCGGGGACTTCTGTGGAGGGACCGAAGTCGAGACAGGCACGCAGACTCTCCAGCAGGAACTGGGCGGGCTTTACAATTTCGATCACCTTGAGGCTACGGCCCTGGCTGAAGAGGGCATGGAACTGATCGATGGATTCGCCGATAGCGCTCGATGCGGCTTCTACGGACAGATGTGTGCCGGCATAAAAGTCGAGACGCTGCTTGAAATCGGAGGAATCCTTGGAGACGCCGAGGAGCCATTCCACCAGTTGTTCGCGAGAGTGTGTCAACAGGAATTGGCGTAGTTCCTTCTTCGTCAGCTTCACCGTCTAATTAGAGTACCGGAAGCCGGAGCAGTAAGTTGGGGTCGGGTGAATTTTTCAGCCACCAGGCGGAGTCTTTTTTGAAGGCGACACCGGGGAAATCGCCTCGCCAGGATCCTGGATCGAGGATGAGCTGGAAGTGGAGGTGAGGGGGCCAGTTTCCATTTTCGAAGGCTGCGCCGAGACGGCCCATTTGCTGTCCGGCGCGGATGGGCTGGCCTGGGGCGAGTCCAGTGAGCGAAGCGCGATCAAGGTGGCCGTACAGAGTGAAGATGCCATCGTGGGCAAGCAGGATGGTCGGGCCATAGTCGCCTTCGTGCGCGTTGTCGGAATAGGAATGCACCGTGCCATCCAGTGGCGCGAAGACGGGCGTGCCGGCGGGTGCCCAGAGATCGAGACCGAGATGGACGCTGCGGTAATCGCCTTCGCTATTGGCGAAATTGGGGCTGCGGCGATAGAAGGCCCGGTCCTCCGCATAGCCACCGATAGCGTAGGGAGTGGCGAGAGAGTGCAGCAGAGTCTCCACCTCGTTGAGGTCTGTTTCGGCTAAAGAGATGGCGGTGATGTTGGAGCCATCCGGAGCATAAGGCAAGACGGGATGAGCTTCAGGAAATTGCATGGGCGGAGCCTTTGAGCCAGCGGGTGAGCAGGAGAATGGAGACTACGGCGAGGGCAAGGGTGAGGCCGATCCAGAGGCCGGTGACGCCATAGCCGCGCGAGAAGCAGAGCCAGGCACCGAGGGGAAGCCCGAGGATCCAGTATCCGAAGATGGCGGCGAGAAAGGGAGCGTGTGTGTCGCCCCGACCGCGCAGAGCGCCGGTTGCGACGCTTTGGATGCCGTCGAAGACCTGGAAGGCTGCGGCCCAAAAGAGCAGTGGCACGGCGTAATCGACGATGCTTTCATCGATGGTGTAAATGCGGAGAATTGCCTTGGGGAAGAGGAACAGGACCACGGCGGAAAGCAGCATGAAGGCCGCGCCGGTGGCAATCGCCGTGTTGCCTGCAAGTGTTGCGGCCCTGGGATTACCGGCACCGATCGCGTTGCCGACGCGGACCGCGGCGGCGCTTGAAATGCCGAGCGGAACCATGTAGGCGAGAGCGGCATGGTTGAGGGTGATTTCGTGAGCAGCGAGGGCGGTGGGAGGAAAGCGTCCGGCCAACGCAGTGGCTGCGCCGAAGACGGCGATCTCAAGGAAGATGTGTCCGGCGGCAGGGAGACCGAGGTGGAACAGAGTCCGGATGCGCGGCCAGTCCGGGGCATCCCAGCGGAAGAGATTTGAGGGTTGGACGGCTTCCCTTCTCCGCAGAACCAGATAGAGGAAAATTGCGAGATAAATGCGTGCGCCGACCGTGGCCCAGGCCGAGCCGGTAACACCGAGTTTGGGAGCGCCGAGATTGCCATAGATGAGGAGCCAGTTGAGAGCGAGGTTGACAAGATTCGCGCTGAGCAATGCGACTGTGATGGGACGGACGATGTGGAGGCTTTGGAGGTAGCGGCGTTGCACCGTGTAGACGGCGATGGGGAAGACACTGAGAGCGAGCACGTAGGTGAAGGGTTGAGTGAGTTCAAAGACTCTTGCGTCGAGGCCCCAAAATCTCATCAGGGGGACCAGTGCCCACATGGCGGCGAGGAGGAATGGAGCGCAAAAGAGGGCGAGCCAAAAGCCCTGGCGCAGTGAGTGATTGGCATCCTCAATGTCACCGGCCCCGAAGGCCTGGGAGATGAGTGTGTCGAGGCCGAGGAGCAGGCCAATCGCGATGAGGCCGACGGTGTTGAAGATGATGCCACCGATGGCGACAGCGCCGATGGCTTCCGCGCCCAGGCGGCCAACCATGATGGTGTCGACAACGCCCATTAGCATCCAGCCAAGTTCGGCCAGGATGACCGGGATGGCAAGAGTAAGGAGTGGACGCAACTCGGCGCGAAGGGACTGCATGGATATCTTTGTAGTTTGGCAGAGCAAGTGTTGGGATAATTACAAAATGAGAAAAAGTGAGCGGATGAAAGCAGCTTGTAGTTGACGGTCGAGTTGGGAATTTGGCAGTATGCGGCGGGAGTGGCGTGCGCGTTCATGATGGGGATGGCAAAGACGGGGATGCCGGGATTGGGGATCCTGGCAGTGCCGATGATGGTGCTGGCACTGGGGGACGTGCGGCTGGCGGCGGGTTGGTTGTTGCCGATGCTTTGCTTTGCGGATCTGTTTGCGGTGTATTACTGGCGGAAGCATAACTCGGCGGGCAAGCTGTTTTCGCTTGCGCCGTGGGTGATGGTGGGGATGGCGATGGGGGCGTATACGCTGACGCTGTCGGAGAAGTATCTGCGTCCGATGGTGGGCACGATCATTCTGGTGATGCTTTGCCTGTATTTGTGGAGACGCTTGCGGTCGGCTACACCGCCTGCGGCGCACCCATTGCCTTACGGGATTGCGGCCGGATTTTCGACGACGGTTGCGAATGCGGCGGGGCCAGTGATGAGTTTGTACCTGCTATCGATGCGGTTGCCAAAGGATGAGTTTGTGGCGACGGGTGCGTGGTTTTTCTTCTTTATCAATCTGTTGAAGCTACCGATTTATGCGTGGCAGGGAATGATTAGTTCGCAGTCGCTGATTTTCGGATTGAAGATGGCACCGGCAGTGATCGTGGGAGCGATGGCGGGCAGGTGGTTGATCAATCACATTCCGGCCAACATTTTTGAATGGTCGGTGATTGTGCTGACAGCGGCATCGACCGTGATGTTGCTGGTCTAGCGGGTTTCGCTGCGCTATTGCCGGTTGTAAACGGCTACATTGTGGACTTTCCAGATTCAGTCGCAGTATTCCAGGGGTAGTCTTTACCGTCACGTTTGTAGCGATTGCAAGTGGTAGTGGATTTTCCGTCAGCGGCCACGCATTCGGTCTTGATCTAAATTCCAGGTGCCGAGAAATAGGTCAGCGGCAGCAAGTTGAGAAGTAGTACACGCATTGGTGATGCTCCTTAGTTTTAAGACTCCCACCGATTGCAGTGATGCGATGTAGCTGAGTATTGGATGTCAAGCCCACGCCGAGTCCCAAAGCCTCCAGTGGGAGTGGCGACTTTGGGTTTTTGGGCGTGGTTGAGCGATTTGAGCGGATTTAAGGATGTCAAAGAACATGCGCGGCGTGGTTTGGCCACTGACCCGCCCGGCTAGTGCGAACTTTAAAGTTTGGTTGTGCCTACTTTTAGTACGTTTCCCCAGATGTTTTTGAGGACGGCTTGAGGTTTTGGGTTTGTTTTGTTCGGGCTGCGCAAAGCTGAGAAAATGGCCAAATTCGACTATGCCTTCGG
>JBKJSR010000440.1:0-8072 GCA_046594355.1 Bryobacter sp. | reverse complement strand
TCTTGCCAATGCCGGGGATGCTTTCGAGTTCGCTCGTGAGGCGTGATGTATTGCGGCGACTGCGGTGGAAGGTGATCGCGAAGCGATGCGCTTCATCCCGAATCGTCTGGATCAGATGGAGGACCGGGTTGTGGTGCTCGAGGATCGCGGGCTCCGATTCCTGCCCGTAGACATAAATAATCTCTTCCCGCTTCGCAATTGAGGCGAGGGGCTGGTTGATGATGCCGATGGCTTCGAGAGCGTCGGCGGCAGCGTGGAGTTGGCCGAGACCTCCGTCAATCAGCACCAGGCCGGGGAAGGGTTGCTTCTCTTCTATGAGGCGGCTGTAGCGTCTAGTTACCACTTCGCGCATGGAGGCGAAGTCGTCGTTGCCGACGACCGTTTTGATGATGAACTTGCGGTAGTCGGCCTTCTTCATTTTGCCGTCTTCCCAGACGACCATGGAGGCGACTTTGTCGGTACCGGAGATGTGCGAGATGTCGAAGCACTCAATGCGGTTGGGGGCTTCTTCGAGATTGATCGCTTCCTTGAGGGCGTCTTTGATGGCGTTCGATGAAGGCCGGAGGACGCGGAAGCGTTGTTCAAAGCTGTGCCGTGCATTGGTTTCGACGAGGCCAACCATAGCTTTTTTATCCCCCCGCTGAGGAGTGTTGATCGTACATTTGCGTCCGCGCTTGTCAGTGAGCAGCTCTTCGAGGATTTCGCGATCCTCGAATTCGATGGGCACGTGGATGATGCCGGGGATGTGCTGCTGATTGAGATAGACCTGGATCAGCACCTGCTGAAAGAAGTCGCTGGGTTCGAAATGTTCCTGATCTTCCCAAAACATTTCGCGGCGGTCGACGATGCGGCCACGGCGGAGGTGGAAGAGGTTGACGGCGACGAAGGGCGGTTCGGCATAGTAGGCAAAGATGTCTGTGTCGTCGCCTTCGGCGGAGGCGACCATCTGGCGCTGCTCCATTTCGGTGACGGTGGCGATGAGGTCGCGGAGGCTGCCGGCACGCTCGAATTCGAGGTTTTCAGAAGCGGCATTCATGCGGGCTTCGAGACTTTTGGTGAGGTCTTTGAGCTTGCCGTCGAGAAAGCGGCGGACGTCGTTCACCGAGTTGCCGTAAGTTTCATCGGAGACCAGACCTTTGACGCAGGGGCCGTGGCAGCGATTGATGTGGAACTCGAGACAGGGGTGGGTGTGGGTGCGGTTGAAGTCGACCTTGCAACTGGGGATCTTGAAATTGCGATGGATGAAATTCACAAGGCGGTAGGCGAGGTTGGCCGGGAAATACGGCCCATAGTAGGTGCCGTCTTTACGGATGTGGCGAGTGACATAGACGCGTGGGAATTTTTCGTTCGTGATTTTGATGTACGGGTAAGTTTTGTCGTCTTTGAGCAGCACGTTGTAACGGGGCTTGTGCTGTTTGATCAGGTTGTTTTCGAGGCCAAGCGCTTCTTTTTCGTTTTCAACAAGGATGTAAGCGATGTCGCGGGCGGCCTGGACCATGGTGCCGTTTTTGGCTTCGAGGAGACGGTCGTCGTTGAAGTAGCTGCGGACGCGGGCGCGGAGGTTCTTCGCCTTGCCGACGTAGATGACGGTTTGGTTGGCGTCACTCCACAGGTAGACGCCGGGGCCGGTGGGGAATTGGGTGACCTTTTCCTTCAGCGTGTCGAGCCAATTCATGGGGGGATTATAATTTAATTGTGGCATGCCGTTTTGCATTGGCTTTGTTTTGTATCGCTCTCGCAGCAGGTCTGGGGCAGGTTCAACCTCCGGTTGTGGAACCACCCGAGGAAGACGAGTTGGTGGTCAAAGAAAAGCGGGAGTACGAGTTCAATCCGCTGCAGGCGTTGAGCGAGATCAAGATCGGCCGCTATTACATGAAAAAGGGCAGCTATCGTGCGGCTGCGCAGCGATTTCTCGAAGCTACGCTTTGGGACCCGACCAACGCCGACGCGTTCTACGAATTGGGGAAAGCGCAGGAACGGGCCGGAAACCAAAAAGGCAAGCGCGAGGCCTGGAAGAAGTTTTTAGAACTTGTACCAGAAGACAAGCGGGCGGCGGAAGTCAAGAAGAAGCTCGATTCCGGCAAGTGAGATCGTGTCAGTTGGAGTTGAGCAGCAACGGCTGGTACGATTCCAGGGGATCGCTGGGCGTGGCCGGCGGCGGGGTCAGTTGGAGTTGAGCAGCAACGGCTGACGGCTGAGCCAATGATGCTGGATCGCCAGAGTGAGATTGCGAAGCCCGAGGTCCCAAGCGGGGAAAAAGTCTATGTATTCCAGCTCGCGGGCGATGCGTGCAGGTACGCGGCACTCGTCAAAACGAAGCGGAATGATGAAGGTGTCTTCGAGAGGAAGGCGCCGGGCGATGTCGAGGGCATAGCGCATCTCAGACTGGAAGCCACCGCGTTTGCGTACCGAATTTGTGGACATACAGGCGATGAAAAAATCACTGGCTTCGATTGCGGCTTCGATGAGACGAGGCCAATTTTGGCCTGCCTTCAAATTGCGGCGATCCATCCAGGGATTGTAGCCCGCAGAACTGAGTTCATCGTAGAGGGTCTCGGCCTGTTTCGAATCTTCGGTCGCGTAGCTGATGAAGATGCGGGGGGCGTCGAGGGCAGTGAAATGGAAGCCGCCATCGGGTTGAGATCGGAAGGTGCCGAAGCCTTCAATCTCGACGGGCCGGCCTTGTTTCAAGCAGTCCAGGATGATTTGGGAGACTTGTTTGGGGTCGAATCGTGAATTGGAAAAGGGCATTAGAGTGCCTCGGTTTTTAGAGTTTTCCGGGTGGTGGCGATTTCGGTGCCGGAAGAGAAAACGCCGAGGCCAGGCCAAGGGGTGAACTGCCCATGCTTCCAACGTTTCAGAATCGAGAGAACAGCCTGATCGAGATAGTCGGCAGCTTCGGCATTGGAAGTATTGGAGGCTAGAGCGAGACGGCGAGTGATGCCGGATTTATTCATCTTGGTCATGAGGGGCTCGTTTCATTTGTGGGATTGGCTTTGTTTCGTTCGCGATCCATGCGGCCCTGTTCGATGTAGGTGATGCGCAGAGCAGCCTGTTCGGCAGTGGTCCGATATTGTTTGTCGTGCAGCATTTTTGAAATGGGTGCCGCGTCGGGTATTACAACGGTCGATTTATAGAGATGGGTGACCTGATCCTGGACCTCGAAGGCGGCGCAACGATCTGCGTTGGACTCATGGAGGAGCGCAAGGGCGTGAGCGGCCGAGCGTTCCAGACCGCGTAAATAGCGGGCGACTCTGGTGAGATGGGTGAAGGCGTCGCGATCCACTGGATTGATGAGGCTTTGTTCGAGGGCACTCGAATGAAGTGCCTGAGCGCGAACGAAGAGAAATTGGGCAAAGGCATAGTGCTCGAAGAGCAGCACTGCGTGAGCCGAGGCTGGGGCAAAGCCGGTGATGAGATTTTCGCGGAAGTCGAGGAATTGATTCTGGATGTGGGCGGGGAATTGATCGATGGATGACGCAGTGAGTCCATGACGGACTGCGTTTTTGCTGGTGGCCTGTTTGCCTTCTGGAGAACTGGGGCCGGTTGAGGCCTGGGCGTTATCGCGGTTGGCGCTGATTTGTTGTTCGGTTGCCATGTGTAGACTCCTGTAAATAAAAGGGCGGGCCAGGCAGCTCCGCTTTTGGAGTGCCTAGCCCGCCTACAGGAAATACGGTAGCAAGCGGGGAGGTGGAGTTTGGTGAAAGTTGGGAAGGGGGTTGTTGGAAAGAAAAGAGTTAAGTGTGAAAAATAATTTGTAAATATCCGTGACTGAAGTTTCGTGGAGCGACGATTTATACGCAGACTAACTCCACTTAAGGTTAGGACGTATTTCGATCAAAAAGCCGCAAGCCCCGCATGGAAGCGGGGCTTGCGGCGGTTACAAGGAAAAATGGGAAATCGCATTTTGCCAAGGACGCTTTTAGAATAGGATTCTTGCTCCTACCTGAAATTGCCGACCGAAAGCACCGTTCACAGTGCGATTCGACCTTCCGAAGGCGGGACTAGAGAGCGACGACACTGGATTCGCTAAATTCGTGTTATTCGTCACGTTGTAGGCTTCCGCCCGCAGTTCTAAGTTGAAGTTCTCGCGAACCGGGAAACTGCGGAAAAGCGAAGTATCGTAGGTGAAGAAGTCGGGGCCACGAAACGAGTTGCGACCAGCGGCACCGAAGGTGCCGGGGGCGGGAGCGGAGAACAGCGATGGATTGAAGCCGGATTGGCCATCAATCGCCGTGCCGCTGGATCCAACTACTCTCACCGCACCCAATCCAGGGCAATTGCAGAGTAGTGGATCGGCAGTTATGGAATAAGGTGAACCAGTGGCCCAGCGGAGAATACCATTGAGCTGCCAGCTACCCAAAAGATGCGCGGCCCATCCATCCCGGAAGTAAGAAGAGCCGGGGCCGAAGGGGAGTTGCCACAAATGACTTATGGCAAGGATGTGCGTTCTATCAAAATCTGACGGGCCGTAATTATTTCGTGTGTTGAAAGGGTTTGTCTGCTCAAAACCGGTGTCTAGAACTTTGCCATAGGTGTAGGCACCCGCAAGGGAAAGTCCCGCCCCGAAGCGCTTTGTCAGATTGGCCTGCAACGAATTGTAGTTACTATTCAAACCCGTACCCCGCCCCGATAAAGCGGCTGTTCGAGAGAATTGGGAGAAAGGTAGAGCAGTTGCGCCTAAACCTGGGCGCGCGATATTTAAACCACGGCTGTAAGGCAGTTGGCGGCCCAAATTTCCTACATATCCCAGATCGAGAAGGATCCCATTGCCGAGATCGCTCTGGATCATGAAGTTGTAGGTTTGTGCGTAAGGCGTCTGGGAATCTAGAGCAGTAGTAAACAAGGGCTGATTCGGGTTCAGCGAAGTGCCGGAGCCGACCATGGGGATACTGAAGGGGGTCGTTGTGAAACCACCCGACATTCCAGCTTGAGCGGCAACCGAGGCCTGGTTGATTCCCGAATAAGCAAACGGTGTCGAGAAGTAGTGGATGCCATATCCGGCGCGAATCGCCATACGTTCGATTGGCCGCACCACGATTCCAACTCGAGGAGCTATGTTGTTGAAGTCGTATTCGCCGGTTCCATCGCCGCGAACCAATTGGTTGTTCGTACCATCGAAAACTACGGCAGCATTGGACCGCCGGGTCCTCAGTGGGCTGAATACGTCGTAACGAACGCCCAACTCAAGATGTACATTCTTCCAGAGATTGATCGTGTCGGTCAAATAGGCAGATGTTAATGTCTGACGGTAAGTGGGCGTTTGTTCAAAACTCGAAATGCCCGATACCGTTGGAGTTCCCGTCAGAAAGGCCGCGAAACTATTCAATGCGGGATTCATCAGACTATTGTTTGTGCCGGCGTTTATGCTGGATGTGCCGCCGGGAGCGAAGAAAAAACTTCCGCGCGGCGAGAAAGCACCTACATCGAAACCATCAGCGCGGATGTGAATCGCTTGCGCACCGATTTTTAGGTGGTGCATGCCGTTGTGCCAGTTCCAGTTCGTTGCGGCATCAAAAGTATTATTTACCGGTTTGGAAGGATAGTTGGCAGGGAGTCCGTAGGAGCCGAAGCCGACAATGGATATCTGCGGCAAGCCTTGATTGAAACCTCGAGCGGCGAGGTCGCCCGCGAGCGCTGCATCGGTTACAAAGGGGCTGATCGCGTTTCGAAATCTCGAATATCCCACACGAAACTCGGCCGCCAAAGTATTACTCAGACTTTGAGTCAGACTGGCTACCGCATTGTGATTCCGCATTCCAGCCTGCGCGCCATCGCCCAGTGGACCCATTATCGATGCACGGTCTACGCTGCCGTGGGTGAAGCCATAGCGGAGGAAACCGGTGGACTTCTCCGAGAATCGATGATCTACTTTTCCATCCATGCGGTGTTGATCTTCGCGCAAGAGTGCCGATCCGACCAAGTTATTCGCACTGCCGCTCAAATTGGCAGCCGGTAACTCAGCCAAGATACGCTGCGTAACCGGGTTCAACGAGCTTGTTGGAATACGATTCCCAGGAAAGGGAGTGCGGTTAGCGCCCGTGGTTAATCCGCTGTTGGGATTGAAAATGGTCAAGCCCTGAACCTGGCTGAAGTTACCAGTGCGTAAAGCCTGATCCGGAACGGTAGCAATCTGGAGGACTCCCCCACGCCGCAGATATCCTTCGTACGCCAAGAACCAAAAAGTCTTGTCCTTTATGATGGAGCCCCCTGCGGAACCGCCAAATTGATTGACGTTAAAATTCGGAGTTGAAGGGCCGAAGTTAACGGGGTTGCGGGTGGTCAGGAAGCTATTGGTGTGGAGGCCGAATAGGCTGCCATGTACGCTATTAGTGCCTGGTCGCGTGACCGTATTTACCGCCGCGCCCGCTGAAAATCCATGTTCGGCATTGTAATTACTGGTTCGGATGTTCAGTTGCTGCACCGAAGAGTTGGGCGCGATGCGGGATTGCTTTCCCGAATAGTTCTCATTCTGATAAGAACCATCCTGGAAGTAGGCATTCGCAAAATCGGGCAATCCGTTGACGTTGAACAGGCGGCTACGCTGAGGATCGACAATGCGATCTTCTACAAGCACAGGCGGTGTAACGCCTGGCATTAAACTGATGAGTTCCTGATTCTGCCGATCGATCAGCGGTAGAGACCTAACCAACCTCGTGTTGTAAGCACGTGATATTTCGGCCGAATCGGCTTGGATCGTAGGGGCGGCGGCTTTGATTTCAATTGTGCCGGTTGCGCTACCCGCCGAGCGCGACTGGTCGTCGAATACCAATTCGATCGATGAAGGAGCCGAGCGATTGATTTCGAGAGTTTTGGTGGACGATTGCGTTCTTCCAGCAGACTCAATTTCCACAGTATACGATCCTGCGGGAAGCGAGTCGAAGGTGAAGATACCATCCTCCGCCGCCATGGTGCGCACAACTGTGCCGCTGGCATTCTTGAGGCGAATTTCGGCTCGGCCAACTCCTTGGCCAAGCATGTCGGTGACTTTTCCCGTCAATTGACCCGGTTGCTGCGACCAGCCGATTGCGGCGGTTATTACAGCGATCGCTAAATAACGAAAGAAAAATCTCTCACTTAGAATTTTCATTGAACTACTCCTGGACTAACCTTTAACGTTGAATTTTGATAAGGAACCGATTTCACTTTTTCAGCTTGCACAATGAAGCGTTGTGGAGCTGAACCCACGAAGTGAAATGGGTAACAGGTTACTAGTGTGAGAATGCTTTTCCGCTGCGGTCGCAGCAGTAAACGATTCCCAGGATAAACAACTTTCATACTTATGACTTTGTATGAATAACTTCCCTTTGAATTTTCGACATCAAAGATATCGCCGAGACGAATATCTTTTAAAAATCGGAAGTGGCTATCGCGATGCGCAGCTAAGACCGCATTGCCCGCGCTGCCTAGCTCGGCGGTCTGCTTAAGCCACACTGGCCCCAGCAGGAGGTTTTTTCCTGCCTCGGGAAGTATGAATAGCTCTTGATCCAGGCGGCGACAACGCAGACGGGCAGTTATGCCTGGTGGCAAGTCGTCATTGCTATCGCCCGAACGAAGAGCATCTCTTTTTTCAAAATTGCCTTCTTCCCTTAAGAGGGTCGCTTGGCGACTCAGCCAATACTGGTAAATTTGAGGGCCTAGCGCGAGCCCTAATCCACATATTGCGATCAGTAGGCCGCCAGTGAGAGCTCCTCGTTCAGCAAATTTTAATATGGCCCTGATTGACACATTTTTATAAGTTTTGCCGATAGGTGCGAACTAGTAAACCAGTGGAAAATATTCCGACACCTATCAATGCCAAACTCGCCCAATCGAGCGCTGTGTTGGGCATGGCCGGAGTATTGTCCGGTTGAGTGTTTGTTTGCGATGTTGAATTGACTGACGCTTGTGGAGTCGAATCAACCGAAGGTTGCTGCGCGGGTGTTGCTGGGGCCTGAGCTACCTGGACTGGCTCTGGCGATTGCCTGGCAGGAGTTTCCACTGGCTCTGGCGCTTGCCTGGCAGAGCTTTCTACTGGCGTCTGGGCGGGAGCCGCAGCGCCATTCTCCGACGTTGCACCACCTGCTTCAACG
>JBKJSR010000251.1:0-7273 GCA_046594355.1 Bryobacter sp. | reverse complement strand
ACACCCGCCGATCAATTCAACCTCGCTTCCAATCGGGGCCTGTCGCCCAGCGATCAGCGGCAGCGTTTGAATGTAAGCGGAATTTGGGAGCCCCGGCTGAGGAATGGCGGCTCCAGGGCGAGGCTGGTCAACGGGTTTCGTTTTAGCGGCATCTATACGGCTGAGTCGGGGCGGGCGGTTTCGTCGCTCGTGAATGTGCCGTCCATTCCTTTTCTCGGCGGCGACGGTGCAGTCTATAACGGGTTTGGCGGATTGCGCGGCCAAGGAACCGGAGGCGACCGTAACCTGTTGCCGACGGTAGCGCGCAATGGGCTGGTTGGTGAAAACAACTTCCGCGTAGATCTGCGGATTGCAAGAGACTTCAGCTTCAGTGAGCGGCTGAAATTTGAGGTCCTGGCGGAAGGGTTCAATATCTTCAATCGCTCGAATTACAACAGCTTTTTCACGACCGCTTTTAATGCGGCAGCCACCACGAATGCAACACCGCTGTCGAGCCCGGTGGCACTGACGCCGGTAGCGACTTTCTTCAGGCCGAATGGCAATGGGTCGCAGCCGGATGGGACCAACGCACGGCGCTTCCAGCTTTCGGCCAGGTTCCGGTTTTAGCGCCCGCAAGGTTTTGGGATCGGGCAAATGAACTCATTGCGTGGCAGTTGGGAATATAATACAAATTGCACGGAAAGTGCTCTATGCAAGCTACCCAGACCGACCCGCCTGCGGCGATGGAAATTCGAACGGCGCTACACGAAGTTAGTTCCGAGTGGGAGGATTTCCATCCAATTCGCGACGGGAAGAGCGTCTTTCGCTTGTCTCGCGACTGCGACTTTCAAAACTCAGTCGGGCTAGCCGCTGCGATCGCTTTGATCCAATGCGGCGAGGTGACCATAGCTCGTGCAGAATTCCGGAAACGAGTAGCTGAACGTTGGATTTAGTACGGCGACAGCTCGCTTGCCATTGCAAACCTATCTTCCCGGAACTGCGCTCGCGTCTGGCTATTGCTTCACATTCCGAAGCAGCACGAGGGTGCGAAGTTCCGGTTGCAAATCGCTTGAGGAAGGCCTCACAACGGCAGAGCGCTTTCACTCGAACAGGCAGCATCCGTGGGGAGCCGTTTTATTGCAAAAGACTTGTTAGCGCCGGGAAGATCGGCACGGTGGCAGACCGGATCTTGTTGCTTCAAGGCGATGCCGTCGTCACCCATTCAGAAGACGGCAGGGAATACGGCATGGTGCAGTTTCGCATGTCGGCATGGCCTCTTGATTCGCTTTTTTCGGTTGGATGCAAGATCTCGGGTTTATTGGCCCGCAGAAACAGTTACACGGCCGTCCGGCGCAAAGCGAGACTACGAACCAAACTCGAGCCACCGGATTAAGACAGTTGCTCCATGCCCGTAACCGCAATCGCCTGGCTGCGCCCGTTGCGCGGCGGCTCTCAAACTCATCTGCTCAAGGCATCCGACGGTCACCACTATGTCGTCAAACTTACTAACAACCCGCAGGGATTGCGAACGCTGGTCAATGAATGGATCGCGCAACGGATGCTCGCCTATCTCAAGATTCCCTGCCCCGATGTAGAGGTAGTGGAGATTCCTCCCGCGCTCATTGAATCGTCTCCCGTGTTCGGTATCACAAGGAATAAGACGATTCATCCGCCACCCGCAGGGTGGCATTTCGGGTCGCGATTTCCAGTGGATCCAAACCTGTTGGCAGTGCATGACATCCTGCCCGACTTGCAGTTACTCACTGTTCGCAACCTCCATCATTTTGCGGCTGCGCTGACTTTTGACAAGTGGACGGCGAATGCAGATTCGCGGCAATGCGTTTTCTACCGGGCAAGGCTGTTGGATGTTCTGGGCGATGAGGAGGCTGGAGCAGCTCCGGAATACGCGATGCGCGGCCTGGTGGCATCGATGATCGACCATGGCTATTGTTTCAATGGCATCTATTGGGATTTCCCCGACGCTCCCGGATTTGGTCTCTATCATCGATCGGAAGTCTACCGGAAGGTTCGCGGCTGGAGTGATTTTGAACCCTGGATGGAAAGGATCAAGAGCTTTCCCGAGACAGTGCTCGACAGGGCGATCCACGAGATTCCACGGGCTTGGCTGGAAAGCACCGGCGAAGACGAATTGAGCGCTCTGGTTGAGAAGATTCTGAAGCGGCGCGGCAAAGTTCCGAGCCTGATCGAAGCCACGCGGGAGCGTTTTCCGAATCACTTCCCCAATTGGCGCTGAACTTCATCGGCCACCCAGCGGGCAGTCCAGGGTGCGAGCAGAATTCCGTTGCGGTAGTGCCCATATGCCGCAATGCAGCGGGAGCCGAGTCTCTCCACCACGGGAAATCCATCCGCTGTCGCCGGACGAAATCCGAACCAGCAATCGTCAAAAGGGAGGTCTTTCAGCGGGGGCCAAAGCTCCTGGGCACGTTGCTGTAAATCGGAGACCAGTTCAGGATCGGTATCGCGATCAAATCCAATGCGCTGTTCGGTCGAACCCGCGACGACTCTGCCATTCACGCGCTGGAATACATAGGTATGGCCATCGCGAAGGATCGACTTCAGACTGCCGGGGGCGATGGAATCCCAGGCAAGCAGATAGCCCTTCACAGGCTCGACGGCAGGCAGCGAACCGAGTAAATTCGACCAGGCACCGGCGCAGACGATCAATTGTTCGCCATGAAGATGGTCGAGACTCTCAACTTTTCGGAACTCAATGGGTAGCTGCGCCGCGAGTTCGCGCAAGAGGTCGCGAGGATCTACATGGCCATCCGCAGTGGTCGTTGGAGGACAAAAATCGATGTTGCCACCGATTGCTTCAACCCAGGCTGGATACATCTTTGCGGATTCGAGTGCTCGTTCTTGCCACGCCGCATCCGGAAAGCTCTCCCCATGAGCGGCAATCATTCCCGCTCCCGCCCAACTGGAGCTGCCTTTGCGATTCTTGTCCATTTCGTAGACCACAACGTCGAAGGCTCTCCGGCGCAATTCCCATGCGCAGCTCAGGCCAATCAATCCAGCGCCGACAATTTCAATCACTACACAATAGAATATAGGGTTGATGCACGATTTCATGCTGGTGAACGAGTCCGTCCTTCCCGCGAGCTCGCAAACGATGTCTCCAGGGCAAGTGGGCGCGGTGAATGGGTGGGGTGTCTTCTCCACGGTGCGTGTTCACCACGGAGTCCTGTTTGCCTGGGAACGTCACTTTCGAAGAATGGCGAAGGATGCGGCGCTGCTGCGGGTGCCTTTTCCAGACGATTCTATCTGGATGGAGGAGCAGCTTCTCAAATTGATTGCCGCTAATGGCGCGGCGGAATCGACATTACGCGTAATCGTGATGCGCAACAAGGGCGGAATGTGGGAAGGACCGGGCCTCGAACGTCCCTTTGAACTAATTGCCTTCACGACCGGGCTGAAGAATTGGGGCGGCGATGTGAGCCTCGGCCTCGTGCCTCAGGCCCGGCATGCCGCCAACCATTTTGCAGGCACCAAAATGCTGAGCTGGAGCTTCAATCTCTGCATGTATGAGCAAGCTCACGACGAAGGCTTTGACGAAGTTGTATTGCTCAATGAACGCGGCGAAGTGAGCGAATTGACCTCGGCCAACCTCTTCGCGGTCTTTGGCAACCAAGTGCTGACACCCCCGCTCGATTCAGGCTGCCTGCCGGGAATTACACGGGCACTATTGCTCGAAGAAGTAGTGGTGCCTGGCATCGTGGTGCGTGAGGCGCGATTGATGCCCGAAGATCTGGCGGGAGCGGATGGGCTGTTCATCACTTCTTCGACCAGACACTTGCTGCGGGTCAAAGCGGTGCAGTCGCTCCAGATCCAGCAGGGAGACGAAGTTCGAGCGAGGCTCAATCGTGCCTTCGAGGATTACCTCAATCGCTATTGCGAGACCAGAGCCAGCATCCGGGCATAGCCGCGCCGGACATTCGGGGGCACGGCGTAAGTGTCGAAGTCGCGGGGGCGTATCCATTTCAGGTCTTTGCTCTCGTCGCTGATTACAAGGTGGGTCTGATCCGTGCGACATCCCACCAGTACGTCATGGTGCAGGTGGTAAGGCTCAATCTGCACGCCATTTTTGAGCTTGAGCGGGATGCCGTGAACATCCGCGCCGATGATGCTGGCGGAATGAACGGAGAGTCCTGTCTCTTCCAGAACTTCGCGGCCTGCCGCAGCCAGAATATCCAGATCCCCTTCTTCCACATGGCCGCCTGGCAGCAGCCAACGATTCAATCGTCCGTGGAGAACCATGGCGATTGCCTGCCCATCGGGATGCAGAACCAGACCGGTGGCAGTGAGATGCCCAGGTTCAAACTGCAGGCGCGAGTAGGGATTGAGGGTGTAAGCCAAGAGCATTTCAATCAGTTCTATGCTCTTTTCGTCGTCGGCGAAGGAAATTTCAAAGTGTGGAGGCCTCATGAATGCAGATCCTAATGCTATTACACTGCGATGCCGATGCTTGGTTTAGCGACAGATGGCATCGGCAGTTGGTAAGGTCTTCTGGTTTTTGCCTTGCATGGGGTTGGAGCTAATAAATTCAACCGATCTGAGGCATAGGGACTATTCTCAGATCAAAGCACAAAACCTTAGAAAACAGCCTGAGAGGAACCTGAAAACAAGAGCTTTCACTACTTACTAGCTAAAAAGTAGTTCCAAACCCGGCTATTCTGTCATTGGGAAACAAAAATCCATGCGCTGTCGTTATTGTAAAGGCAAAATCGGCTTCTGGCGCTTGCTCTCCAACAGAGAGTTCTGCACCGAAGAACATCGCCGTCGCGGACGGACGGTGAGTGCTCGTAGCGCGAGAGAAAGCCTGATTTACGGGGATGAAGACCTTTACGACATCGAACAGGACGAGAGGCGTCAGAAACAGAAGACTTCTAAAGTTCAGGCGCAGGTAATTGTAGTGCTTTCCACGGTTATGCTTGGCGTTTTGGCTTTCTCGGCGGCGACTGGCAATACTGGCTCCAAGTCAATGGGACAGCGTGCCGTTTCGTTAACAGGCGAACTTTCTCGCAGCAACCCGATCCTCGCTCAAGCCAATGAGTACCTGAAGGCGATTATTCCCCAAGATTCGCCAGTGCGGATCCATGAGGACTTTGCTAATGGCGTGAGCGGCTGGCTAGGAGTCAAAGCGTCGGCAGGGGATAACGAGCGTGGCCAAATGCGGCCTTCAGGATTGAAAATCTGGCGGCCTTCCGTAAAGCTGGCGGATTACCGGATGGAGTTTGAAGGCCAGATTGAGAAGAACGCGGTGAGTTGGGCGTTTCGCGCACCAGACCTTCGCAATTACTATGCCGCGAAAATTGTAGTGAACAAATCTGGTGCGTTGCCGGTGGCGGATCTGGTGCGCTACACCGTGTTGAACGGTGCAGAGCGGGATAGACATCGCCTGCCATTGCCGTTGTCCATCAGGCTGGATACTTTGTATCACGTGCAAATGAGCGTGCGGGGGAACCAGTTTGTCACCAGAGTAAATGGTCAGATTGTAGACACTTGGACCGACAACCGCCTGAAGCGTGGGGGCATTGGGTTCTTCTCCGACAAGGGCGAAGCATCTTCGATCCACTGGGTGGATGTGAGAGAAGATCGCGAAGGCATTTTTGGAAAGCTTTTCGCGATGGGATTCTTCGTTAGTCCCGTTTCTCTTTACGTCTACGAGTAATATCGCAAACTGCTTTCCTGCCGAAAATCCGGTAGCGCAATTTGGCGATCCCGTCGTAGACGAAATCCCTTAAGCGTGCGGGAAATATTCGCAAGACTACAGAGCCCTTCCAAACTCCGCCAAGGATTTCGAGAGCCCTGAGAGCAGCATCGCTTTTGATGCGTCCTCGTCCGTTTTCAATCAGAACGACCGAATCGGTATAAGCCGTAGAGAGCCCGGCTTGATTCAGCAACGCCTTCCCTTCCGCGGATTGTAATGGAATAAACTCGAAGCGGCCGGATGCGTCGCGATCCATGAGGAACGAGACGAAGCCATCACAAAGATTGCAATAGCCGTCGTAGAGCACGCAGGCTTGTTTGCTACTGGTCATCGTCGGTTATCATAAGGAGATTGCGGTCGTGGCGGAATTGGCAGACGCACTGGTTTTAGGTACCAGCGGGGCAACCCATTCGAGTTCGACCCTCGACGACCGCACCACTTGATTATCAGTCACTTGCAAGTGATTTGGCAATTTACTGAACCCGTCCGGAAGCTCTTGGTGTCTGGATTTTTCGCGCTCTCCAGTCTGGTGTCTGATTTGCCGTTTTCTTCCGCCTTCGCTTCCTGTGCGGAAATGTACCCGGTCAAGCGGCTGATGGCCGTCCTAAGATCCGATTCCGAAACAATGTTGTATCGGTCGAAGACTGCCCGGCTTTTGTCCGCGCTACTCGGCCAAGCACCGCAACAACGCCTCCTCCTGCGCCAAAGGCAGCCACTACCGAGAAAGACTGCATCTACATTTTCAAGGGAGTCGGCCTTTGCATCGCGAGCTATTGGAGCGTCGAGACCGTCATGGCCGCCGCATGCTTTGCGCTCCGCTTCGCCCGGTATCTGTTGCTTCCGATTTCAGGGATTTGGTCTGCTATCTCTCCGTACTCGTGCTCGCGGTGGAGAAGCTCTTATCTGCTTTATTGCGATCCTGCCAACCCCAGTCTTGGGCTCGGTTCAGTTCTGGCAGACTTTAATCTATCGTGAAAAGTAAGAGGGTTTAATCCTCCACCCACGTTGAAGAGGGAGTGGAGCTAGTTATCGGCGGGGTACCATGACGACGCGATTCTCAACCATATCCTTGAGAACGCGATTGAAGGGCAGTCAGGGTTACCCGCTTGCATGTATAATGTCGATTCAGTTCAATCACCCAGGGAGGAACTTTTGTGAGTACAAGCGCCCCTCAGCACGTTGTAGACCCACCCGCCTCTGCCCTACGGCACGACGGCCAATGGAACCTTTCCCGCCGCGTCTTGTTCCGCTTTGCCTTCGTCTTCTTTGTGCTCTTGGCGATCCAACCTCTAGCCTTGGCGGCCCAGCGCACATTCCATGTGAACTTCCTATTTCCGACCTTTGAACAATACTGGGCAGCAATGTCGGTGTGGACCGTCACTCACGTCTTTGGTGTCACCGAATTCAACCCGCGCTTTCTGGGTAGCGACTCCATTGTTGCTTTCGCCCGCGTCGCGCTCTGCCTGTTCTTTGCAGCGGCCACTACGATGATCTGGTCTGTGGCGGACCGGCACCGTCAGAACTACACCATCCTGCAGGAGTGGCTGCGTCTCTTTGTGGCCTTTG
>JBKJSR010000250.1:0-5622 GCA_046594355.1 Bryobacter sp. | reverse complement strand
GACACAGGTAGTCACCGTCAAGCACTCCGAAATCAAGGGCTACATGGAGGCCATGACGATGGGCTTTCCAGTCAAGGAAAAGGCCGAGTTCGAGAAACTCAAACCCGGCCAGAAAATTACCGCGGATGTAATCCTGCAAGGCGACGACTTCTGGTTGACGAAGATCGTCCAGCAGCCTTAAGTCGGCTTGCGCGACAACTCGATTTCGAGGGTAATCGCGATTTCGTCTCCAACCAAAATACCACCCGCTTCAATCGTCTTGTTCCAAGTCAGGCCATAATCCTTACGGCTGATTCTGGTTGTGGCAACTGCGCCGCGAACGATGGTTCCCATTGGATGTTTCACTTCACCGCTCAGTTGGTTCAAGGTTAGCGTCACAGGCTTGGTCACTCCATGCAGCGTCAGGTCGCCGTCCGCCTTTGTCACTCCGCCGGCCTTGTAGACCTTGGTCGACTTGAAGGTCATCTGCGGGAACTTGGCGACGTCGAAAAAGTCCTGGCTCTTAAGGTGAGCGTCACGCTTGGGCTCGTTTGTATTGATGGTCTCGATATCGACAGTGGCTTCAATGCTCGACTTGCTCAAGTTCTTCTCGTCAAAGGTGACGGCACCCTTCACGTTAGAGAATCTGCCCGAAACGTTGGTCACCATCATGTGCTTCACGCTGAAGTTGGCACCCGAATGGGACGAATCGATCTGATAGGTTTGCGCGGTGAGGGCGAGCGCAGTGGCGGATAAAAATAAGAGTTGTTTTAGCATATGGATTGCCTGTCTGACGAGGGAGCGATTGTCCGGGTTTCACCCTTTGTTGTAGTAAAAGCGCTCATTCACAATCTGGCCATTCTTCCAGCGGCGTACTGCCGTCTGGCTGAGATTGGCGCGGTGTCCGTTCTTGAAGGTCAGTGTCTTCTCCCGCTGCGCTCGAAAGGACGGAGGCCGAATGGATTTCGGCGATGGAGCTGAAGAATTCAATTTCGCCCATGCGGTTAAACGCCTTTCCGGCGAAGGGCGCGTCCGAATTCTCCTGCATCACCACATCTTCGGCGTAAAGCTCGTCGAAGGCTTCGAGAGCCTTGCCAGCAAGAACGGCATCCTCGAGTTTCTTGACTAGTTAAACTCTTGGTTAAAAAATATTAGCGGGCGTCGCGAATTTTTTCGAGATGTTCCAGCAGCGATTTCATTTCCGCTTTCTTGAGTTGAGAAAAAGCTCGTTTGGCTGATTGTTCCACTTCCGGATCGAGCTTGGTCAAAAGTTCCAGCGCCGCTTTGGTGACAAAGCAATAGACCTGCCGTCTATCCGTCTCCGCCCTTTCGCGCCTGACCATACCCTTGGTTTCCAATCGGTCGATCAGACGCGTAATGCCTGGCGTTTGTTCGATCAGCCGGTCTGCGACAGCCAGCGTACACAGACCATCCTTGCCTGCGCCACGTAGAATCCGCAACACATTGTATTGCTGTTCTGTCAGGTCGTGCGGCTCGAACAGGCCTGCCTTCATGCGCCGCAAATGATCTTCCGTCTTCAGAAAAGCGACTGCCACTTCCTGCTCGAGCGACGCAAACGGCTTGGTTTGTTTGATTTCAGCGAGGATGCGGGAAGCGCTCATGTCATTAATCTACACGACAATAGTTGACAGGTCAATAAAAAACAAAAAATGCCGTTAGTTAGGCAGTACAACCGTGTCGACTACTTGGATCACGCCGTTCGACTGCATCACATTCGCGATCGTCACGGTCGACGTGCCACCCTTTTCATCGGTGAGCATCAGCTTGCCGTCCGACATCGTCGCCGTAAGCGTTCCGCCCGCAACGGTCTTCAACTGCGCCTTGCCGCCGCCCATTTTGATGGCCTTCTTGATCGCGCCCGAATTCATCTTGCCAGCCACTACATGATAGGTGAGTACTTTGACGAGCGTGTCTTTGTTTTCTGGCTTGAGAAGGGTCTCGACGGTACCTGCGGGGGCGCTTCGAAAATGCGGCGTTTGCCGGTGCAAATACTGTGAACGGACCTGCACTCTGAAGCGTTTCCACTTGCCCCGCAGCCTTCACTGCGGCTACGAGCGTTGTGTGATCTGCCAAGTTCTTTGCGTTTTCGACAATGTTCTTGTTCTCGTACATGGGTTGACCGCCAACCGTCGGATTTCAGGCCGAAGCGGCCCCGAACGAGAGAAGCAGAGTGGTTGTGTTCACAGGGCATTACGGAACCCTCCAGGATTTGGATTTGCGTGGCACTGGAGAACTTGGACACTCTCTGTTCCAGCAGCGCCAGATCGAATCGTAGTATAGTCTATAGAGAACTATAGATTATGCTAGCTGGACATCTGGATCATTTGGAAGCGGAATCAATTCACATCCTCAGGGAGGTTGCGGCCAACTTTGCTCACCCTGTTATTCTGTACTCGGTTGGAAAGGATTCCAGCGTGCTCGTTCACCTTGCACGCAAAGCTTTCTTCCCCGGCAAGATCCCCTTTCCCCTCGTTCATATCGATACCACCTACGAATACCCGGAACTGATCGCTTTCCGCGACTGGTTCGTCAAGGAAATCGGTGCGAACCTGATCGTACACGTCAATGAAGAAGCCGTCGCCGCCGGCACCAATCCTTACTCCCTTGGCACCGCGAAATGTTGCGGCCTGCTTCGTACCCGCGCCCTCGTCGAAGGTCTGCAGAAGCTGGGTGCCGACGCAGCCATCGGCGGTGCCAGACGCGATGAAGAACGCTCCCGCGCCAAAGAGCGCGTCTTCTCGTTTCGCAATCAGTTCGGCCACTGGGATCCGAAAGATCAGCGCCCCGAGCTTTGGAATCTCTACAACCCCAAGGTCGATCCGGGCGAAAGCATGCGCGTCTTCCCTCTTTCCAACTGGACTGAGTACGATGTCTGGAAGTACATCGAACGCGAAAAAATTCCCCTCATTCCGCTCTATTTTGCGGCGCCGCGCGAAGTTTACGTTCGCGGCAACACGCTCATCCCCGTTCAGGATAATGTCCGCGCACTCCCCGGCGAACAGTCCCAAATCCGAAACTGCCGCATGCGCTCGCTCGGCTGCACTCCCTGCTCGGGTGCGATCGAAAGCGACGCCGACACAGTTGAAAAAATCATTGAAGAACTCTTCAGCTTCCGCCGCAGCGAGCGCGAGAATCGCGTCATCGATCACGACCAGGACGGCTCGATGGAAATGAAAAAACGGGAAGGGTATTTCTAGTGCAGACGACATTGCGATTCTCCACCGCCGGTAGCGTGGATGACGGAAAAAGTACGCTCATCGGACGCCTGCTCTTTGACACCAAGGGCGCGTACGAAGACCAGATCGAAGCGGTCAAGAAGAGCAAGGTCAATCGCAGCGGCCGCGAAATCGATCTTTCGCTGCTCACCGACGGGTTGAAGGCAGAGCGCGAACAAGGCATCACAATCGACGTGGCCTATCGCTTTTTTGCTACTGAAAAACGACGTTTCCGCATTGCCGATACCCCCGGTCACGAGCAGTACACGCGCAACATGGCAACCGGCGCTTCCACTTCCGACGCCGCCATCATTCTCGTCGACGCGATCAAAGGCGTCAGCCGCCAAACCCTGCGCCATGCCACCATCTCCCATCTGCTCGGCATCGAGCACCTCATCTTCGCGATCAACAAAATGGACGCGATGGATTGGAGCGAAAGCGTCTATTCCGCAATCAAGAAGGAGTTGGAGCACCAGGCAAACCGCTGGCCGGGGGCAAAATTTCATTATCTTCCCGTGAGTGCTCTCGACGGCGATAACGTGGCTTCGCGCAGCGATAAAGTCACCTGGTACCAAGGCCCAAGCCTGCTCGATCTGCTGGAAACGCTGGAAGTCAGCCCCGCCTCAGCGCCCTTCCGTTTCCCGGTTCAGTATGTTGTCCGGCCAGGGGACGGCTTTCGCGGCTTTGCCGGTCGCGTGGCCAGCGGCGTCGTAAAGCCAGGCGATGCCGTGGTAGTGCTGCCCAGCGGGCGCCGCACCACCGTCAAGGAGATCGTCGGCTTCGACGGCAAACTGTCCGAAGCGATTGAAGGCCAAAGCACAACCTTGGTACTGAGCGAAGAAGTAGACGTCAGCCGTGGCGACGTCATCGCGCTCGAAACCGCCCGCCCTGAACTCAGCCGTCACTTTGAAGCCGATCTGGTCTGGATGTCGGAAGAGCCGCTCGACCTGAACGCAACCTATCTGCTCCGCTCGGCTACGCGTGAACTGGTCGCGAAAATTTCAAATATCACCTGGGCTCTCGATCCCGAAACTGGCCATCACCTTAAGGCCACCGACGCGCAGCTCAACGACATTCTGCGGGTGAGTATCGAGACCACGCAGCCGCTCGCCTTCGATCCCTATTCCAAGTGCCGCGAGACCGGTTCGCTCATTCTCGTACACCCGCGATCCAACCGCACCATCGCCGCCGGCATGATCGTCAGTGGTGCCCAAAAGACCCTGCGCAATGCCACGGCTCTGGCCTTTGAATTGGGCCCGGTGACGGCTGGTGAGCGTGTCGAACGTTACGGCCATCTCCCCGCCATTGTCAGCAGCAGCTCTCCGGAACTCCTCGAACGCGTCCTGTTTGAACATGGTGCTCTGGTTCTGCGCTGGCAGGGCGTCGTACCAAAAGAATTGGAAGAGTCCGGCGCAATCATCATCGCCGATCACGGGCTCGAAGTACCGGAAGAAGGCGCGCTCGAATTCCTCGAAGCCGCCGGTGTGTTGTTGCGAAGAAACGATTTCATCTCAGGAGAAGGCATATGAGCGAAGTATTGGCTGCGATTGATCAAGCTTTGACTGGAACCGCCTGCTACACGTGCAGCTTTCAGCTCGAGGATGTTGTGCTTCTGGATTTGCTGCGCCAGCGGGTCCCTAATATCCCGGTGCTCTTCCTCGAAACCGGCTACCACTTCGCCGCCACCTACGCCTATCGCGACCGCCTGGTGAGGGAATGGAATTTGAACCTGCGCAATCTCGAAGCCGTCAAAAGCGTCGCCGAGCAAGAAGCGGAGTTTGGCAAACTCAATGCCACCGCGCCCGCCCAGTGCTGCCAGTTGCGCAAAGTCGAGCCCCTCTTTGCCGCCCTCGAAGATTACGAAGTCTGGTTTACCGGATTGCGTCGCGAACAGTCTCCCACTCGTGCGAAGCTCGAGGTCTTCGAAACATCCACCCTTAAGAGCGGCAAGACCATCGCCAAAGTCAGCCCCCTGGCCCACTGGACCTGGAAGCAAGTCTGGCAATATGCCCGCGATCACAATCTCCCAATTCTTGAGCTCTACGATCAGGGCTACACGAGTATCGGTTGCGAACCCTGCACCGCATTCCCCTCATCGGACGACAATCTGCGCAGCGGCCGTTGGGGTGGTAAAAAACTCGAGTGCGGTATTCATACTTTTGCACCCGTGGAGAACAGTTAGGTAAGCGGATATGGAAACGCTGCTTGGTTTTTGCATTGCAGTCGTGGTCGGCCTCACTGGTGCCGGCGGTGGCCCACTCACGGTGCCGCTGCTGGTGCTCGTTCTCGGCCGAAGCGCCTCGGAAAGTGTAGGCACCTCCCTCGTTTTCGTTTTCGTCATCAAACTATTTGCCTCGCCGCTCTACGTCTTCCGCAAGAGCGTCGACTGGAAGGTGCTTGGCCGTAT
>JBKJSR010000107.1:0-3576 GCA_046594355.1 Bryobacter sp. | reverse complement strand
CACCACATCGAGAAACATGTCCAGCCGGAAATACCCCACATCCTTGGCATTGCCAACCAGCGCAAATTCCCGCCCCACATTCATCCCCTGCACAAACCCAAAGCCCGTCGAGCCATCTCCCTCCGGCAGCTTCAGTGCAACAGTTTTCGCCGTCTTGTCGTCCACCAGAAACTCATACTTCAGCGTCTCTCCCGCAAAGCCGCCAATCTGGTTCTGCAACATCTGGTGCATCCGCAACCCCGCCTGCATCGTCTCTCCCGCCTGCTTCTGTATTTCTGCGACAGCGGGCAGCAAGGCCACACCTTCAACTGCCACCAGCTCCCATCCCAACTTCACATCCGTTGCCAGCGCGCCTACCCCCGTCACAACAACTTTTCCCTCCACCAGTCCCACGCGAAAGCCCGGCGAAGTCCCACCCCCCGAACGCAAAGCCTTCGAGGACTTCACTTCAAAACCCGCGATCGCATAGTGGCTCTTGCCGATTTTTCCGATCATCTCCCGCAGTATTGTCCTAACCTCAGCCTGCCCTTTCGCCGCCTCCACCCGCTTGCGGTAACCCGCACGCAAACTCTCCCAGCTCCCGCCTGCTGGCAGCGACTCAAGCTGCTTCGGATTCCAGTGCTTTGCCGCAATCGTTCCCCACACTGCGTCGAAACTTTCCACCTGCTGCCCACTTAGCAGACACACGCTCATCCACATGGCGACAACATACGGCTTCATGCTTCTATTATCCTGTAAGTGGATGTCCACTTCTATACTGCCCATCGAAATCCAGGCAAGCCAACTCGCCAAACTCATGGCCGATCAGGCCCCTGTCTTTCTCCTCGATTGCCGCGAAGAGTATGAATACCAGATTGCCCGCATCGTGCCCTCCGAACTCATCCCCATGAACACGATCCCCTCCAGCCTCAACCGCATCGAGGCATTGGCGGAAGGCAAGCAGCTCATCGTCTATTGCCACCACGGCGTAAGAAGCCTCAACACTGTTGTGTGGCTGCGTCGCCAGGGTCTTGAAAACGCGGTCAGCCTCACTGGGGGCATCGAGCGCTGGTCCATGGAAATCGATCCGAACGTCCCGAGGTACTAAAAAATAAATGGCACGCGGCTGGGCATCCAAGGATTCCGAAGACCCGCAGGACTTGCAGGACGAACGCAAGCGTCTCGCGCAACAAACCCTTAAGACTACAGAAGAAGTCGAAAGGCAAAGTGAGATCGAAGATCTCCATCTCCAGCGCACCCGGGTCCTCCACGATCTCCAAGTCGCCTGCAACCCACGCTACCGCGCCATGCTCGAAGAGAGTCTCCGCTTCCTCGAAGACAAAATCAAATCACTGCAGCACTAGCGGGAGTTTACAAGTTAATGCGGGTTCCCCGGTGGCTTGGCACCACAGCCCCCGATGAACCTGGCAGCACATCCTTTTGAAGAATAAGCGTTTAACTCGAATTGCGCCCTCGGGGGGTTACGGTCTTTTGGCTCCTCTAAATGTATGACCTAGTTCGGTTCCGCAGCCAGCTTTCATGCTGCACCTTCCATTCGCCAGCACTTCATCTCTTAACTCGTATATATACCCATCAAAGCCGCTATTTTTCCTCTCACCGGTTCCGCAAACATTTTCTGGTTGATTTGTTTATGGAATGATGGTATGACCTAGGTATGCCGAGCCTCACTCCCAAAGTGATCGATGGCCACATCTATTACTACGCCCGCTATTGCCAGCGCGTCGATGGCAAGCCCAAGATTGTCCGTCAAGTCTACCTCGGCAAAATTGACGATCTCGTCGCCGCCGTCGAAAACTCCCGGCAGCAGCCGCAGCCCCTCGAAACGGAGGTGGCCGCTTTCGGTGATTCCGCCGCCCTGTTCGACATCGCTCAGCGTTTGGATCTCGTCCAGTTGCTCGATTCCGTCTTCCCGCCAAAACGCCACCAGGGCCTCTCCGTCGGGCAGTACTTGCTGTTGGCCGCCATCAACCGGGCGGTTTCCCCCACCAGCAAACTGCAATTCGCCGATTGGTACCGGCAAACTGTCTTGACTCGCCTGCTGCCCGCCGATCCGGCTGCCCTGTCTTCACAGAACTTCTGGAACCATATGGATCTGGTCACCGCCGATCACGTCCTCGAATGCGAAAAACAAATCACCCAGCGCCTCATCCAGCGGTTTCAACTCGATCTCGGCGCCCTGGTCTACGACGGCACCAATTTCTTCACCTACATCAATACCCGCACTCCCGCCGAACTTCCGCAGCGCGGCCACAATAAGCAGAAGCGCACCGATCTGCGTCAAGTCAATCTCGGTCTGCTGGTCAGCGCCGATTTCCACATTCCTTTGTTCCACAAGGTGTACGCAGGCAATGTCAACGACAGCACCGAGTTCCGCTCCATCACTGCGGATCTCTCCACCCATTACAGCCAACTGGCCGAATCTTGTGACCACATTACCCTGGTCTTTGATAAGGGCAACAATAGCGAGCAGGCCTTTGAGCAGCTCGAAAACACGCCCTTTCATTTCGTGGGATCGCTGGTCCCCTCGCAGCACTCGGAACTGCTGACCATTCCCCGCAAACAGTTCCGGACGCTGACTCAGCCCGGCTTGGAAGGAGTGGAAGTCTATCGCACTCAAAAAACAGTCTTCGGTCGACCGCGCACGATTGTGCTGACCTTCAATCAGCACCTGTACGATGGACAACTCCAGGGGCTAACCGCCCACTTGGCGAAGGCGCGGCGGATGTTGCTCGACCTGAAAACTCAGTTGCAACGCCGCCGGGACGGCAAGGTGAAGGGAGGCAAAGCCCCCACGCTGGATTCGGTAAAAAAGCAGATCCATGCGATCTGCTCCGCTCAGTTCGTGGGGAAGATCTTGAAAGCGGAGGTACAGGTGGCGGACAAAGGTCTGGAACTGAACTACGGCACCGACCAAACCGCGCTGGATCAACTCTGCCAGTTGCAGTTCGGCAAGACCATTCTGTTCACCGACAACAGCGATTGGCCCGACGAGCAGATCGTCCTGGCCTACCGCTCTCAGTACCACATCGAAGACGCCTTCAAACAGATGAAGCACCCGCACTTTCTGGGATGGAGCCCGATGTATCACTGGACCGATTCTAAGATCCAGGTGCATGCCTTCTACTGCGTGCTGGCTTTGCTGCTCACTTCCTTGCTGCAACGCGAACTGGCGCGCAAAGGCGAGCCCCTCAGCATCAATCGCATGCTCGAAGAATTAGGCGGCATCAGGGAAACGCTGGTCGTCTACCCGCGCAGTCAGGGCCAACGCAAGAATCCCACCGCCACCTGTCTCACCCGCATGAGTGCTTTGCAGCAGCGCATCTTTACGCACCTCGGCCTTCAGCGATTCGTCCAGCCAACTCCTTAGGTCATACACGGCACGACATGCAAAGCGTTCCGCGGAAACGACTTATTTCAAAACCTGCGCATATCTTGTAAACTCCCGCTAGCTTATACCTGTCGTGCCATCTCGCCGCATTTTTCTCGCTGCCTTCGCGCCGCAATCGGTCGCGCCGACTGGCGGCAGTCTCATCCCGAATGCCTTATGTGCCGCTTACGATCTGCGCACCAGGCGCA
>JBKJSR010000628.1:0-8153 GCA_046594355.1 Bryobacter sp. | reverse complement strand
TACGGTTTACGACCATGTGAAAATGAGGCTGGCCAACGATCCCGACATCAAGGGCGGCACTCTGACTGTGGAAGTAAAGGATGGCGTGGTGACCATACAAGGCCGCGTCGGCAAAGAAAAATCACGGCAGAAAATCGATAACGTCGCTAAAAAAGTGAAGGGCGTTACGAGTGTCGTCAATCAGGTCAAAGTCGAGCCTTAAATGAAGGTTGCCGTCATCGGGACAGGCTATGTGGGCCTGACAACTGGAGTGTGTCTGGCTTTTGTCGGGCACGAAGTGCATTGCCTCGACGTGGACGAAAACAAGGTGAACTCTTTGCGTGCGGGGCAGATTCCGATTTTCGAGCCGCAACTGGAAGAGTTGATGGAGGCGGCCAAAGCCCGGCTTCACTTCACAAGCAAGTATGAAGAGGCGATTCCTGGAGCCGAAGTAATTTTCATTGCGGTCGGGACACCCAGCCTGCCCGACGGACAACCCGATCTCCAGTACCTTCGAAGTGCGAGCGAGAGCTTGGGGAGTTATTTGGGCGGGGCTTTTACTGTAGTCGTGAACAAGTCCACAGTTCCAATTGGGAGTGGAAACTGGGTAGGGGCCCTGATTCGCGAATCCCAAAAGGCTGCCGGACTTCATACGGATTTTGCGGTAGCTTCCAACCCGGAATTCTTGCGTGAAGGCTCTGCGATCTTCGACTCTCTCTATCCCGATCGGATCGTGATCGGGGCAGATCATGCGAGGGCGCTCGAAATCCTGTACCGGCTCTACCGCCCGGTCATCGACCAGACCTTCCCCGCCCCCGCTTTCTGCCCCCGGCGTGAAGGCTTTAGCGCGGTGCCGCTCGTATCGACCGACCTCGCAAGTGCAGAATTGATCAAGTATGCCGCCAATGCATTTCTCGCAACCAAGATCAGTTTTATCAACGAAATTGGATTGCTTGCCGGGAGAGTTGGCGCCGACATCCAGCACATTGCCCGTGGCATGGGCTTGGATAGCCGCATCGGCAACCGCTTTCTGAATGCCGGCTTAGGCTGGGGTGGCAGTTGCTTCGCAAAAGACACTGCGGCCTTGACGGCGACAGCCAAGGAATACGGACTGGGAATGGGCATCGTCGAGGCGGCCCGCCAGGTGAATTTTGCGATGCGTGAGAAGGTCATCGAACGATTGCTCGAAACACTGAAAATCATCAAGGGCCGGAACATTGCCGTGCTCGGTCTTGCCTTCAAGCCGAACACCGACGACCTGCGCGACGCCCCGGCGGTTGACATCATCCGGCGCTTGCAAAGCCGCGGGGTGATTGTAAAAGCGCATGATCCGATTGCGATGGAGCGCTTCCGTATCGAACATCCGGATCTTGCCGGCGTCTTGAGCGCCACTGCGGAAGATGCGATCCGCGAGAGCGATGCTGTCGTGCTCGCTACCGAGTGGAATGAATATCGCGAGCTCGATTGGGCCACACTCGGAGGCATCGTTCGCCAGAAGAATGTGCTCGATACCCGCTGGGTCCTCGACGCGGAATCACTGCGCGGGCTAGGCTGGAATCTGATTCGTCTGCCTTAAATTATGAGCATTCACTTGCGTCCCGCTACACGGGCGGACCTGGGTCAAATTCTGACCTTCATCCGCGAACTGGCCGAATACGAGAAGTTACTCGACCAATGCGCCGCCAAGGAACTTGACCTCGATGTTCACCTCTTCGGAGAACATCCGAAGGCCGAAGTGGTGATCGCGGAGTGGGAAGGCGTAGCTGCCGGTTTCGCACTTTTCTTCCATACCTTTTCGACCTTTCTCGGCCAGCCGGGGATCTACCTCGAAGACTTGTACGTTCCTCCCGAATTGCGTGGAAAGGGCATTGGCAAGGCACTGCTACTCCAGCTTGCCCGATTGGCGCAGTTGCGGGGGTGCGGGCGAGTGGAGTGGAGCGTATTGAACTGGAACGAATCCAGCATCGGGTTTTACGAAAGTCTGGGTGCAAAGCGGCTTGAAGACTGGAGCGTCTTCCGACTCTCCGGAGCCGCTCTCGAAAACCTCGCCGCCGGCAAACACAACTGAAGCCCATTCGTCATCCTGACGAAATATTTGCTTGGTAGCGTCAGATCTGACTATGATTCGACGCTTACTACTACTCCTTGCCGTTGTCAGCTTTTCCGCTTTTACACAAGCTGGTCCGAGTGGCCCGGACCCAACCATTCTTCGCACACTTCTCGACCGGCATAAACCCGCGCCCCAGCGCTTTGAATTCGGGGCCATCGGCGACCAACAGTACGGGGCGGCCGGAATCGCAAAATGGCCCGCCTTGCAAAGCTCCATCAACCGCTCCACCGCATTGCAGTTTGTTATACACACCGGGGACTTCAAGTCGGGAAGCACCCTCTGCGACAACCCGACGTTTGCCAACCGCAGACAATCTTTCGATGCCTTTGAGATGCCGCTGATCCTCACTCCGGGAGACAACGAGTGGACCGATTGCCACCGTGAAAACAATGGCAGCTACGATTCGCTCGAAGGTCTGGACTTCCTGCGGCGCACCTTTTACCCGGATAACCAGAGCATGGGGAAGCGCAAGATCACGCTCAGCCAGCAGAGTGAAGACCGCCGCTATTTCAAGTATGTGGAAAATGAGATGTGGAGCCAGGGCAACATATTATTTGCCACGATTCACATGGTCGGCAGCAATAACAATCTGGGCCGCAATGCAGCGAATGACATCGAGTGGAGCGAAAGAACGCACGCGAACTTCAACTGGATCAAGACCATCTTCAGCGTGGCCCGCGACAATCATTTTGCCGGAGTCGTACTCGTGATGCAGATCAATCCGGGCTTTACGGGAGTTCGGGTTCGTGTGGCGAATCTGGAAGAACAGGGCGCTCGTGACAGCTTCTTCGTGATCGAGGATGAGGTAATCACCTTCAAGAAGCCGGTGCTCTTGATTCATGGCGACTCCCATGAATTCCACTTCGACAAGCCGCTGATCGGTGCGCGGTCTGGATCGCCGATCGACAACCTGATGAGAGTGGAAGTACCCGGCAGCAATGATGTGCATTGGGTAAAAGTGACCGTCGACCCGGCCAAAACTCAACTCTTTGGCATCGAACATGTCGATGTACCGGAGAACTTCTTTACGCAAACCCGTCCCTAAAAGCGGACGGATGGCCCGATTCCCCATAGCTCTGCCCCGGCTTTGTGCTAGCCTCGCCTCGATGCGTCTTCTCGTCCTCTGCCTGGCAATTGCAATCGGCTCCGCTGCGATTCTTCTCCTGCTGCCCGGACGGCAGCCCGATGGATCTTACCTCTTGCCCACTGGGCAAATGCTCACCCCGGCAGGCACTTCCATCGAGGTGAACGACCGACCGCTCGGAATGACACTCAGCCCCGACGGCCGCTGGCTCGCAACTGTGACTGGTTCAAACTTCGCTCCGCGCGCACTGCATCTCATCGATACGCAAAGTAGCCGGGTCGCGCAGAGCCTCAAGCTGGGCGATAGCTTCGTGGGCGTCGCATTCTCTGCCGACGGCTCGCAACTCTTCGTCGGTGGAGGGCAGGATCAAAACCTCAAACGCTTTCACCGCGACGGACAAGGCTTCAGCGAAGATCCGCCCATCCCTCTCAAGGGCTCCCCTTCTGGCCTCGCTATCGCAGGCCCGCTCGTTCTGGTCGCACTCAACCAAAGCCATCAGCTCGCCTTCGTAGACCCCGCCACCGCTCAGGTGCAAACCATCGCCGTTGGCAGTTATCCTTACACCGTCGCCGTGTACGGAGACAAGGCCTGGGTCTCCAATTGGGGTGGCCGCCGCCCAAGGCCCACGGACTCGACAGACGGCGTCTTCCCCGTCGTAGTCGACCGCCGCACTGGCATCCCATCGAGCGGCACCGTTTCTGTAATCGACATCCCCACGCGCAAAGTGACGAGCGAAATCGAAACCGGCCTTCATCCCAGCGCGCTCGCGCTCAGCCCTACCGGCTCGCTTCTTTACGTCGCCAATGCCAATAGCGATTCTGTCTCGGTCATCGATACGCAAGCTGGCAAAGTGATCGCCACCATCAACGCCCGCATCACGCCCAAGGCTCCCATCGGCAGTGCTCCCAACGCACTTGCCATCTCTCCCGACGGCAACACTCTTTACGCCGCCAACGGCGCCGATAATGCCATCGCCGTCATCGATACAGAGAAGCGCATCACCCGCGGATTCATCCCGGTCGGCTGGTATCCAACTGCCGTCGCCGTCTCGACCGCAACCTCGCGCCTCATCGTCGCAAGCGGCTACGGCTTCGGTTCGATCGCTCCCGCCAGCGGCACCGGTCGTTCCTACAAAGATCGCCGGGGCATCGTCTCTTTTATTCCCTTCCCCACTCCCGCCGAGCTCAGCCGTTTCACTGCCGCTGTGCGTAAGAACGACACGGGCCTGCTGCATCGCGGACTCAAGAGCCGCATCGCGCCCATCAAACATGTCTTCTATGTGATCAAGGAAAATCGCACCTACGATCAGATCTTCGGCGACCTCAAACAAGGCAATGGCGAACCAAGTCTCGTCCACTTCGGTCGCGACATCACACCCAACCACCACAAGCTTGCCGAAGACTTCGTCCTGCTCGACAACTTCTACACGCCCGCCGACCAGTCTGCTCTCGGCCATCGCTGGTGTACCCAGGGCTACGCAAGCGACTGGGTGCACAAATATGGCAACGGCCGCAACGACCAGAACCCCATGCTCTTCGCGCCCAACGACTTCTTGTGGGATGCCGCCAAGCTCCACCGCGTCTCCGTCCGTTCTTACGGTGAGCGCGGACTCAACACCATTCAGCCCGCAAACGCTACCTGGACCGACATCTATAACGACTGGAAAAACGGCACCGCCAAGGTAAAGATCACCCCCCGCGCCCAGATCGTCGGCCTGCGTGATGTCTTCTCAACGACGGTGCCTGCCTATGCTCTCCAAGTCTCCGACCAATACCGTCTAGACAAGTTCCTCGACGAGTTCCGCGCCTTCGAGAAAAATGGCAATCTCCCGCGCCTCAACGTAATTCTCTTGCCGCAAGATCACACCAGCGGCACTTCCCCCGGCTTCCCTACCCCGCGTGCTATGGTCGCCGACAACGACCTCGCGCTGGGCCGGCTGGTCGAAGCCATCTCCAAAAGCCCTTACTGGAAAGACTCTGCGATCTTCGTCACCGAAGACGATGCCCAAAGCGGTCTCGATCACGTCGACGGACATCGCACGATCGGAATGGTCATCAGCCCTTACACTCGCCGAAAAGCCGTTGACTCCACCTTCTACACCACCATCCACATGTACCGGACCATCCAGCACTTGCTCGGTCTGCCGCCGCAAAATCAATTCGACCTCGCCGCCGAGCCGATGTTCAGTGTCTTCACGTCCAAGCCAGACTTCGCCACTTACACCGCTGAAAAAAACCGCATCCCCCTCGACGAAATGAACCCGCCCCTCAATGGTCTCAAGGGTGTGGAGCAGGACATGGCCCGTGCCTCGCAATCCATGGACTTCAGCGAACCGGACGCCGCTCCCGCCGCACTGCTGGATCGGATCATCTGGCATTCCGTCAAAGGCTATCAATCGAAGTATCCCGGACGCTAGGCTCGGCGCACACCCTTCCTTCCGCGTCCACTTTGCGCTTTACTATTAGGGCAACTATGCGCACACTCTACTTAGCTCTCGCCGCATTTCCGCTCCTCGCCCAGCAGGTCCCTCTCCAGCCGCTCGCGCAACAGGTGCGCCGCCTCGAAGACGCCCTTGCGTATATCGGCCAGCCTTTCACTCCGCAAACCCGCCGCCAGATCGACGCAGCCATCGCCAATGCCAACGGCCCGCAGGCCGTGCAAAGTCTCGAAGCGGCCCTCGCTCCCTACGTCCTTGCCAAGGTCGAAATCAACCCTGAGTCTCGCGTAAAAGTGACCCGTGGCGATTCGCCAGCCGAGCTCGCTCAAGGGGGTACCCGCGCCTTCCTCATCAAGGTTCTCAACTTCGCCCACGTCACGTCTGCGCTGCGTGTTTCCAGCCCCAATGCCGCACCAACGGTCGAGAGTTACAGAGTCAAGCCGGGCATCGATCCAATCACTCCAGCCGGAATCCGCGACCGTTGGACTCAGCTCAATTTCTTTCGCAAGCCCCCACTCCAGGAGCGTCTCTCCGGCCTCGAAATCGAGTATCAGATCCTCGAAATTTTCAGCCGTGACAGTGGTCCGCTCGCCGCCGTGCTTGGCTTCGACGTCGGCCAGGGCAGCCAGGATATCGGCTTCCGCAACGACATCTCCATCCTGTTCACAGCGATCCCCACCCGCAAAATCACCCTCGGCATCAAGGACGAAAAGGGTAACCCGACCACCGCCTCGCTCACCGTCCGCGACCGCCGCGACCGTCTTTATCCCAACCCTACCAAGCGCGTCGTCCCCGACTTTTTCTTCCAGCCCCAGGTCTACCGCGTAGATCAAGAATCCCTCTCGCTCCCCCATGGCTATTACACGATTCGCTCCAGCGGCGGCCCGGAGTACATTCCGCAAACCACTGAGTTCAATGTCGATTCCAAGGGTCCCGCCACTCTCGCGATCCAGCTCAAGCGCTGGATCGACCCTTCCCAATTTGGCTGGTATTCAGGCGATCCGCACATCCACGCCGCCGGCTGCTCCCACTATCAGAAGCCCACGGAAGGTGTGAATCCCGAAGACATGATCCGTCAGATTGCCGGTGAAAAATTGAACTTTGCATCTGTCCTCACCTGGGGGCCCGGCTACTACCACCAGAAGAAGTTTTTCACCGGCGTGGACGACAAGCTTTCCAGCGACAAGCAGGTCATGCATTACGATCTGGAGGTCTCCGGCTTCCCCTCAAGCGACAGTGGCCACCTCGCCCTGCTTGGCCTGCGCGATCAGGATTACCCGCAAACCGAACGCCTCGAAGACTGGCCAACCTGGAATCTTCCGATCCTTCAATGGGCCAAATCTCAAGGTGCCGTCACCGGCTATACCCATTCCGGCTGGGGCCTTCAGGTCTCGGACACGAATGTTCCAAGTCTCCAAATCCCGGGCTTTGACGGGATCGGGGCCAACGAATTCATCGTCGATGTCACCACACCCAACACCATTGACTTTCTTGCCTCCGGCGACACTCCTTATGTCTGGGAACTCAGCATCTGGTATCACACGCTCAACCTCGGCTATCGCACCCGCATCGCCGGAGAAACGGACTTCCCCTGCATCACCGACGACCGCGTCGGCCTCAGCCGCACCTATGTCAAGCTCGACCCGCCTCTCACTTATCGCAAATGGATCGACGGACTCAAGGACGGCAGGAGCTACCTCTCCGACGGCCGCGCGCACCTCATGGATTTCAAGATTGAGAACGAAACTGGCGAAATCAAATTGAAGCAACCGGGCAAAGTCCGCATCTCGCTGAAAGCGGTGGCGCTGCTCGACAAAGTACCGAACCTGGAAATCCAGAAGCTCCGCTACGACCAGAAGCCCTACTGGACCGTCGAGCGCGCCCGCATCGGAGACTCAGACCGGGTCCCTATCGAGCTCATCGTCAATGGCAAGGTGGTAGCAACCCAGACAATTCCCGCCGACGGCCAGATCCGCGACATCGCTTTCGAAGTAGCGATCGACCGTAGCGCCTGGGTCGCCGTCCGCATTCTCCCCGCCGCCCACACGAACCCAATCTGGGTGTCCGTCAATGAGCGGCCGCTACTGTCGCAAGAGAGCGCTGAATGGTGCCTCCGCGCTGTCCAGCAATGCTGGTCGCAAAAAGCCCGCTTCATCCGGGCATCTGAACTCGACGCAGCCCGCGCCGCCTACCAGCGCGCCGAGCAGATCTACAGACAGCACATCGCTGCCGCAACTCTACAGCAGTTTTAGAGGGGAGTCGAACCGAATGAGATCGGAATCGCTTACCAACAAATCCTTCGTCACGAAGATGCGCGTGAAGCCCCTCTTCGCAGGTTTCAAATTGCAAGCAGTGCAGATTGGGCAAGTCTTGAAGATGTCCGGCAGGCATTTCGCAGCGTCGACTTGGTGGGCTCGCTACTCGTGTTTAATTTGCGCGGAAATCGCTATCGGTTGATGGTGCGAATCAATTTCAGGGAGCGCAAGCTGTTCGTAAAAAACTGGAAGCATTGGGACAACTAACAAATTCAGTAACCGATTTAG
>JBKJSR010000587.1:0-2546 GCA_046594355.1 Bryobacter sp. | reverse complement strand
GCCGCCGTATCCCCCAGCAGCTTTCCCCAATCAGTCGACAATGTCGTAACCACCGGCGCCCCAACCACGCCGCCAGCATGATTTCAAGGTGGCAGCGGTGCCGACGAGGTCATTTCCATCATTCAGTCGATACTTGTTTTAGAAATTCAATACAGCCCCCACCTGCATCACCCGTGAGCCCCGCGTACTCATGAGCCGGCCAAAGAAGCTGTCGTTGCGACTGGTTCGCAGACCGGTAAGATTCGTATGATTTAACGCATTGAACGTGTCCGCGCGGATTTGCAGCCTTGCGCCTTCTCGGATGGCGATACGGAAAGTCTTCGCGAGAGTGAAGTCGAGATTCCACATGCCCGGCTCCCGGATTGATCCTCGGCCAACGTTTCCGGGCCGGATGGGTGCCCCGGAGGCGCTGGATACCGGAATGAGTTGGAAGACGGCGGGATTGAGATATTGGAGTGTGTCTCGATAGTTCTCGAGCTTGACTGGCCCGCCTCCAATAAAGTCCCCGCGCTGGCCAGGAATGGAAGAACTCTGTGTAACGGTAACGGGCAGGCCTGTGTTGGCGCGGAGGATTCCCGATATCTGCCAACCGCCTAGGACCGCTCGCGCAAGTCCGTTCTGCAGACTCGTGAGGCCGGGTGCTTCGTACACCCAAGCCCCGGTGAAGAAGTGCTTCAGATCATAGGCCGTGGGCCCATAGTCGGACCGGAGATCGAAGAACTCCTGGTTGGTGGAATTGCTGTTCTCACCCGTAAACCAGGCACCAAAATCGCCGGCGGCCGTGCCCAGCGCTTTCGACCACGTATAATTCACCTCAAAGCTCAGACGGTTCGAGAATCGCTTTTTAAGTGATGTTTGCCAGGAGTAATAGCTTAGGGTCTGCGAATTATCGGAGTAAATGGGTTGGGACAGTCTCGGATTGGGCCTCATCCCCGTGATACGATCGACGCGATTAGCTGCCCGGAAGAGGGTCAACTTTACGCCGCGGGTTCCCACAAACCCCGTATTGAGCACCATTGTGCTAGTCAGTTGCCGCTGAACGTCCAAACTGAATTGCATCGTGTAGGGGGCTTGCAAATCCTTATTGAAAATCTGAAACACATTAGTGGGCGTAGAACCGGCCTCCTGGGCCAGCGTCTGGACCTGTCGGAGGAAGTCGGCGTTGAACATTGGGAACTTCACGCCGAAACGGGATATGTTCGCTGGGCTAACTTCCTGCCGGGAAGGAATGTTCGGAGCGATAGCCGTGGCAAACCAGCCGACTTCTGCGGTGTTGGGCGTGAACATGGTACCGAATCCGCCGCGGATCGCGGTCTTGCCCGCACCATCGGGATTGTATGCAAACCCGATCCTCGGACCGAGGTTCATAGCATCGTGGTTGAAAGGCTTATCCACCGGCATGAACGGCCCAACCTTAAAGGCGCCATCCATGCTGATTGAGGATGGATTGTGGATGCCCGCGGCCGGAGTCCCCGCCTTCCCCACGGAACGGAAGTTCGAGTAGAAGTCGTAGCGAAGGCCGAGGTTCAGAGTCAACTTGGGCATCACTCGGAAATCATCCTGGAAGAAGCCCCCAAATCCGTAGGTCCGCATGGCGAAATCCCCGTTCCCGAATGTGACAGATGCGGTACTCGGCGCATTTCTCAACATGGAGTCGAGCGTTGGATAGAAGAAGCTGGGGTTCTCAGGATTGTTGCGCGTGCCGGTCAAGTAGTTGTAGTTCCCACCGAATTTGAGGAAGTGCCGACCGGCGGATCGCGCGAACTTTTGAGATATGGAGTATAGCGGCCCGCCAGATTTGTTGGCCTCAGCCGTAGGGCCGGAAAACCCTATTCCCGTGCTCAATCTGGGGATGCTGCGCGCGCCGGTGAACTCCTCTTCCGGATGACTGGGATCTTTGCGATTGAAGAACGCATCACCGCGGGTCTGAGTGGCCCTGGTAAAGCCAAACCTGGTCTCAGAAACGAACCGGGCATTGGTGAAAGTATGGCCGATGCTGAAGCGGTCCAGATTGTTGGTCCAGAAGCGGTCGTTGTCCAGATAAATCGAGGGGATTATGCGGAGTGGGGTCCCGTGGTTGTAGGTCACAGCAAGGCGACTGTTCGATGTGAACAGAACGTCTCCCTTCGCGTCGACATGATCGTCGTCGCGCTTTCCCGCCTGGGAGCCACTATAGAGTCCCACTATCGCATTCGGTGCCATAGGCTGATTCGGTAGCGGAAATGCATCCAGAGTCATCTTGTAAGCGGGCACGGCAGCCAACAGTTGTGCTCGCAGACCATCGGTCGGAACATTTCCCTGAACGAACACTCCTTCCCTTTCGCGATATCCTTCATAGTCTCCAAAGAGGAAAATTTTGTCCTTCTTGATCGGCCCGCCTAGCGAGCCGCCGAACTGATTGAATGTGAGGGGCGCTTTCGAGGGCAACGTCTGCAGCCTCGCGTTAAGCGCACGATTCCTAAGATTCTCGAAAGCGCTCCCGTGCCACTGGTTGGTGCCGGACTTGGAGATCAAGTTCACCTGGCCGCCAATGGCATTTTCATACT
>JBKJSR010000508.1:0-4004 GCA_046594355.1 Bryobacter sp. | reverse complement strand
GGCGACGAGCCAACAGGCGACGAGCCAACAGGCGACGAGCCAACAGGCGACGAGCCAACAGGCGACGAGCCAACAGGCGACGAGCCAACAGGCATCGAGATCGGTGCAGGCTGAGCCTTCGGTTCCGGGCTCAATTTCAGATTAGCCCGCTCTTTAGGCGCTGTCGCCGAGGCGCTGAGCGAAACCGGCCGCGATTGGGGCATACTGGCGAGCACTTCTTCAATGGCCGTGAGCTTGCCGGCATGCACCATGCGGATCAAGCCAAGCTCGAGGTGGAGCCGTGGTTGGAGGGAATGCTGGAGGTCGCGGAAGAGGTCTAGCGTGAGCTGCAGATAGCGGGTGAGATCCAACTCGGAAAACTTGGCCGCCGTTTCGGCAAGGCGCTTGATTTCAGCGGGAGAAGCCGCGATCAGCCGGGTGTTGACGCCAGTGAGTCTGGCGACGAGGAGATTGCGGAAGTAGCGGGAGAGTTCGCGGCAGAAGTGTTGCAGGCTTTGCCCGGAGCGTTCGAGCTCCATGACAATTTCGAGCATGCGGGCCGAATCCTGCTTTTCGAGCGCGAGCGAAACTTCACCGAGCGAATCGATGCCGAAGATGCCCAGCAACTGGCGAACTTCGTTTGCGTGCAGGGTGTTGCCGCAGCAGGCGATGGCCTGGTCGAGGGCTGAAAGCGAATCGCGAACACTGCCTTCACCCGTTTGGGCGAGCACGGCGAGGGCATCGTCGTCGGCGGTGATGCCTTCTTCACGGCAGATGAACTTCATCCGCTCCATCACTTCTGAAAATTCGACCGAACGGAAGCTGAACTGCTGGCAGCGCGAAGCGATTGTCACGGGAATCTTGTGGGATTCGGTGGTGCAGAGGATAAAGACGGCCCACTCGGGTGGCTCTTCGAGAGTCTTGAGCAGAGCGTTGAAAGCTTCTGTCGTGATCTGGTGCGCTTCGTCGATGATGAAGACCTTGTAGCGGTCGCGGGAGGGGCGGAAGCGGACATTTTCGCGCAGTTCGCGCATTTCGTTGATGCCGCGATTGGAGGCCGCGTCGATTTCGATGACGTCGATGGCATTGCCCTGCAGGGCTTCGATACAGGAAGAGCATTTGCCGCAAGGATTGGCGGTTGGGCCTTCCACACAGTTCAGGCAGCGAGCCATAATGCGCGCGACCGTGGTCTTGCCGGTTCCGCGCTGGCCGGCAAAGATGTATCCATGGGCGATACGGCGCTGGGTGATGGCGTTATCGAGGGTGGTTTTGACGTGCTCCTGCCCTATCAGCTCATTAAAATCGCGGGGACGGTATTTGCGGGCGATGACCTGATAGGACATGGGTAAAATGAGAAGGTGAAAAATCGTTTAAGCCAGACCCTGGGTGATCCGCGGCACACGGGCTAAACCACTACCGTTGCTTCCTTCCGGACCTGGCGGGGTTTGCGGCCGTCCATTGCACGGAGCCCAAGACCTGGCAAGATCCAAGCTTAGCATCGGGAAAACGAATGAGGATGAAATGAAAGAATTAATCAAGGGCGTGATGCGTTTTGAGACGGAAATCTATCCTGATAAGAAAGATTTCTTCGACAAGCTCATCGCACAACAGTTTCCCCGAGCCTTGTTCGTGACCTGTTCCGATTCGCGCGTAGTGCCAAACATGATTACGGATTCGGAGCCGGGAGAACTGTTTACGATCCGCAACGCGGGCAACATCGTGCCGCCCTACGGCGATTTCATGGGCGGAGTTTCGGCGACGATCGAGTATGCAGTGATGGCGCTTGGGGTAAAAAACATCATTGTCTGCGGTCACACCCATTGCGGGGCGATGGATGCTGCGATGTACCCGGAAACAATTTCGCACATGCCGATCGTGAAGAGTTGGCTCAATCACGCCGAGAGCGCCCGCCGCGTCGTTCTGGGTTATCAAAATCTGACTCCAAAGCAGCAGGCCACCGTAATGGTGGAAGAAAACGTACTGGCGCAACTGGGCCATTTATGCACGCATCCGAGCGTCGCCTCGGCTCTCGCTCTCGGTGAAATGGACCTATATGGATGGGTCTTCGACATCGAAACCGGCCATGTCTTCAGCTTCGACTCCGAACAAGGGGCATTCGTCCCGATGTCGCTCGATCATCTTCCTTCGGCAACGCCGAAGCGGCGGAGGCGATTGCTTTGATCTGGACATACGGCAAAGATTTCCTGTCGAGTTTTGTGGTTTTTCTGGTCGCGCTGCCGCTCTGCCTCGGGATAGCGGTTGCATCGGGGATGCCGCCCGAAGCGGGTTTGATTACGGGCATCATCGGTGGGCTGGTGGTTGGGCTGATCGCAGGCTCGCCCCTGCAGGTGAGCGGTCCGGCTGCGGGCCTGGTCGTATTGGTCTTTGAGCTTCATCGGGAACACGGGATGGAAGGCTTAGGCCTGATTCTGATGATGGCCGGACTGCTGCAGGCAGGGGCTGGTTTGCTCAAAACCGGACACTGGTTTCGGGCAATTTCTCCGGCAGTCGTCTATGGCATGCTGGCCGGGATCGGCGTTCTGATCATGTCCAGTCAATTTCACGTTGTGGTGGACGACACGCCCAAGGGATCGGGGATCAGCAACCTGATTTCGATTCCCAAAGCGGTCTTCGACGGCATCTTTCCCTTAGATGGAAGCGCGCACGAAGTAGCGGCGTTGATTGGATTGCTCACGATGGGAGTGATGCTGGCGTGGAATAAATTCCGGCCGGAGAGCCTGAAGTTTTTGCCCGGTCCGCTGGTGGGTCTTCTGGGCGCTGCAGCCGTCAGTTTTTCCTATCAGTTGGAGATTAAGCACGTCGTTATTCCAGACAATTTACTGGCCAGCCTGGGGTTTCCGGGAATGCGAAGTCTGGCCGGCTTGATGGACCTGAAGTTCTGGGCGGAAGCCGCTGCGCTGGCCTTCATCGCGAGTGCGGAGACGCTGTTGAGCGCCTCGGCGGTAGACAAGCTGGCGGTAACGGCGGGGCTGAGAAATATGCGGACCGATTATGATCGCGAACTGATGGCGCAAGGCGTGGGGAATTTGTGTTGCGGGGCATTGGGAGCGCTGCCGCTGACGGGAATGATCCTGCGATCCAGCGCAAACATCCAGGCTGGGGCGAAGACGCGGTGGTCGTCGGTGATGCACGGTGGCTGGCTCCTGATGACGGTGCTCCTGATCCCGCACGTCCTCGAAAGGATTCCCACATCGGCGCTGGCGGCGGTACTTGTATTGACTGGCTGGGAACTGCTAAACCCCGAACACGTCAAAAAACTTTCTGCTTATGGCTGGATTCCCGTCACCATCTACACGTCGACACTGTTGGGGGTTGTGGCCTTCGATCTGCTCACCGGAGTTCTGATCGGGATTTGCTTGACGATTGCGGAGGTGCTGTACAAGGCCTCGCGGCTCGGAGTGAAGCTGATAACGCATCATTCCGGGAGGAGCGATCTGTATCTCGAAGGCTCTGCAACTTTTTTGCGCTTGCCCACGCTGGCACACGCCCTGGACCGGGTGGGGCCGAAAGTAGAGCTGCATATCCATTTTGAGAAGCTTGCCTATCTCGATCACTCCTGTCTCGACCTGATCCGGGAGTGGAGAGTGTCGCATGAAGACAATGGAGGCAAAGTGATTGTGGAATGGGACCGGCTGGTGGAACGCTTTACGAGCGCCAAGGCTGAATTCAAACAAGACGATTAAGACGTGCAACGCGATGACCGGCGGTCGAAGCCGCTCGTCGCCCGGTGCTCGTCTCCCGGTGCAGTTCCAAACTAAGGTGGGCGAAAGTGGAAGATTTCTATGCGTAATGCCATAATTCACATTTGCCCAAATCTGTCCGAGGAGAGACTCATATGCGATGTCTGACGCTGTTGGTGATGTTGCCCCTATCGGGATGGGCGCAATTGGGAGAGTCGTTCGAGACGAGGAAAGTTGTCGTTCAAATCGACATGCCGGCCTCACAAACGGGAGTCGACATTTATCCGCAGCGCAATCCGCCGCTGGACTTGAATCAGTACCGTG
>JBKJSR010000361.1:0-3312 GCA_046594355.1 Bryobacter sp. | reverse complement strand
AGGCTTGATCGACAACCGTGGCGTCCACTACGCACCCCGCATCGGCCTCGCCTATCAGACCGATGAGAAGACCGTAATCCGCGCCGGCTTCGGTATTTTTTACGACCGTTTCCAGGGCAACCCTGTCTTCGATATGCTGCCCAATCCGCCTTCAACCACTCGTCCAACCTACTTCTTCGGAAACCTGGACACATTGCAGAGCATGCAAGGTTCCTTCTTCCCGAATAATGTGCGTGGCTTCGACAAGAAAGGCAATGTCCCTACCACCTATCAGTGGAACTTCACCGTCCAGCGCCAACTTGCCAAGTCCACAGCGCTTGAAGTCAGCTATGTCGCCAACAAGGCAACCCACCTTTTGTCTACCTACGACCACAACGCCATGCCCTTCGGCTCCGCCTGGCTCCGCCAGAATCAGGACCCCCGCTCCGCCAACCTCAATGCCACCAGCTTCGACGGCCGCACTGCACTTCCGGTCAATCTCTACCGTCCTAACCTCGGCCATGGCGACGCGGTCCTCACCACTTTCGGTGCCTCCTCGAACTACCACTCGATGCAGGTCAGCCTCAACAAGAACAGCGGCAAAGGCCTCCAGTATGGCGTCTCCTACACCTGGTCCAAGGTTTTGGGAATCTCCTCTGGTGATAATGATCGTCTCCATCCCACCAACTACCGCAACGCCAATTACAGCTACCTCGCTTTCGACGTTCCACACATGATCGTCACCAACTTCGTCTATGACGTGCCATCGCTAACCAGGAGTTGGTCCGCGATCAACAACGTAGTCGGTAAGTCTGTCTTCAACGGCTGGCAGGTATCCGGCCTGATCTCGCTGATCGGTGGTCAACCAACCAACATCGGCGTCAACATCCAGGGCATCGGTGGCGAATTCAACCGCGTCTACACCGGCTCCGAATCCGTCGGCCCCCGCATTGTCGTTAAGGGCAACCCGATCCTCCCGATCGGCGAACGCACCGACACGCGCTACATCGACTCTTCCGTCTTCGCTGCCCCGCAAATCGGCAGTCAGGGCCTCGAATCCGCACAACGCATCGCCCGCCTCCCCGGCGTCAACAACTGGGATATCTCGGTGTTCAAGAACATTGCTACGGGCAAAGAAGGCCGCTTCTTCCAGCTCCGTCTCGAAATGTTCAACGCCCCGAACCACACTCAGTTCAGCGGCTTCAATAACAACGCAACCTTCAACGCCACAACCGGCGCGATCACCAACCTCCCCACTGCTCTCGGTGGCGGCGGCGGCCGCTTCGGTTTCGGCGCGATCACCTCCGCCCGCGACCCCCGCATCCTCCAGCTCGCCACGAAGTTCTACTTCTAACCGCCAGCATCAACCAGCAACCCAAGGGGTCGGCGCAAGCCGACCCCTTTTCTATTTCACCTTGAAACCGCCGCCCGCGATCCCCTCCTCCAGTTCGTCACGAAGCAATCGAAGGAGTCGGCGCAATCTGGCCCTTTTTATAATCCAACCTGGAACTACAGTTTAGCGAATGCTAAACTGTAGTTGTGAATGTGATCAGCAAGGCGAACCTGTTTTATGCCGCTGCTGACATTGGCAATTCGCAGATCATTGAGAGAGTTGCTCGCTGGTATGAATTGGCAACTAAGAATAACTTCGCCAATCTCGTCGAATTGCAGAGAATCTTTCCATCGGCGGATTTGGTGAAAGACAAACTGGTATTTAATCTGGGGTCTTATAGGCTAATCTGCGGGGTATCCTTCCTGCGCCGGACACTCTTTTTTAAGGCCATGCTAAGCCATAAGGAATACGACAAAGGAGCTTGGAAATGAAGACCGTGGATGCTAGTTACGTCGAACTTCTGGTAGCTCACCAGCCCGCAAAGCCCCATAACACTCAGGACCTCACTGAGATGATCGCTCTCCTCGAATCCTTGGCCGCCAACGAGACACCCCAGTCCCCCGCCATGGAGCGCTTCATAGAAACACTCACGGCTCTAATTCTTCAATACGAAGAAGAAGTCCATCCAAGCCCCGAAGCGTCTCCTGTTGGAGTGTTGAAATTCCTCATGGAAGAGCACGGCGTGCGGCAAGTCGATTTGGTGCCCATCTTGGGAAGTAAATCCTATATCAGCCAAATCCTCTCGGGCCATCGCCCAATCGGCAAAGACATCGCAATCAAGTTAGCCGTACGCTTCCATGTAAGTCCGCAAACTTTTCTCTAAACTGCTATTTCCGGATCCTGTGATCCGTAAACGTCAAATACGGAACCGGTGTCGACTTCGGCATGTGGCACGACGCACAATCCGGCTTTCTGGGGCATGCGCCAGCAGCCTTCCCTGCATGGCACCCTTCACAGGTCTTGTCGTAACTCACAGAGGCCGCCACGCTCGCATGTGGATTGTGGCAACTCACACAAGTCAACTTCCCCCCACTTTTTAAATAGCAGCGGCTCACCACCAAACCCACCGGCGCAAACCGCACACTCATCGGGTCTTCCACCTCCGGCATCGGCGACGCATATTCCCGCGCCGGCGAGCGATGACAAGTCGCACATGCCGCCACGCTCGCATCCCGCCGTATCGTCTTCGCCACCGGATGCCCGCCTTGCACTCCGTGGCAGTTCTCACAATGCACACCCGCCCGCTCCCCAGTCATATGACACCCAAAACACCGCGCTGCATTCTGAGGTGTCTGCACCACCCCCATCGCCCTCTCAAAATCCTCCGCCGGCTGCAAAGAATGTCCCGGCGTCAAACTCAGCTTCCCCGTCGTCGCATACCAGCTCAATCGCTGCTCCACCCATCGCTCGCCATCCTTGAAAACAGGCGTCCGCGCAAAGTGCCCAGCCCCAAACAACCACGTGAGAGCGAACACCCGCTCCACGCTATCCTGCACAATCTTTACACCCGTGTCATCAAAAGAGTAAGTAGTCCCACCCCGCTCCCGCAGCGTCTTTCCCGCAAAGCCCTCACCGTCATAAGCCTTCAGCGTCAAAGCATGCCGCGACTTACTCTGCACCGCAAGCTTGTCTTGGTGGCAAGGTGTACAACCCAGCGCTAAGGCTGCTCCGAAAACAAATCCTGCTGCGTAGCCAGCTCCTTTGCCGAAATCCGCTTGACGGCGGCAAACTCCCGCGCCGCCTCTGCCTTCCGCCCCAGTCCCTGGTAAACGGACGCCAGCAGATAATGTGCTTCCCGATAATCCGGATCTGCCGCAATCGACTTCTCGAGACAACTTACCGCCTCCACACTTCGTTGATTCTGCCAAACCAGTTTCGCCAACTGATAATTTGCCCGCGCATGCTTCGGCTTCTTGACCAGACTCGCACGCAACAATCGT
>JBKJSR010000214.1:0-2825 GCA_046594355.1 Bryobacter sp. | reverse complement strand
ATCGAAGCCTGGACGATGGAGGATCTGCGGGTTCACTTCAAGATGGGTTATGCGCCCAATAACTGCACGCTGGTAGTAGTGGGTGCGGCGAGCTTTGAAGAGGTGATGCGGTTGGCAAAGAAGTATCTGGAGCCGATTCCAGCGCAACAACCGCCACCGGCGGTGCGCACGAAGGAGCCGGAACAAAAGGGCGAGCGGCGCGTAAAGTTTGAGAAGAATTCGCAGTTGCCGCTTCTGATGCTGGGCTATCACGTGGGAGATTCTAAGGATCCGGATTATCCGGTGCTGGCGGTGATCGATGCGCTGCTGACAGCGGGCAAGAGTGCGCGGTTGACGAGCCGTATGGTGGACCGGGAGCAGCTTGCGCTGCAGGTGAGTGCGCAGAACCCGATGCAGTTGGACCCTGGGCTATTCGTGTTTCTCGTGCAACCTCGCAGTGGTGTAGCGCCGGAGAAGGCGGAAGCGGTGGTGTACGAAGAGTTGGAACGACTGAAGAAGGAAGCAGTGCCGCCGCGCGAAATCGAGAAGGCGCGGAACCTGATCTTGACCAATTTTTATCAGCAGTTGAAGACGATTGCGGGGAAGGCGAATTTGCTGGGGCAGTATGAAATTTACTTTGGCGGCTACGACAAGCTATTCAGTTTCGACAAGCGGATCGCCTCAGTGAGTGCCGCCGATATCCAGCGTGTGGCGGCAAAGTACTTTCGCGAGCAGAACCGCACAGTGGCGACGCTGGTTCCTGTGAAGGGTGGCAAAGATGGAGAGGTTCAGTAAGATGCGTTGCATTCTTCTATTACTGGTTGTGGCCGGTTGCGGCGTTGCTCAGATTAAGATGCCGACCTATCAGCGCGTCGTGCTGGACAATGGCGCTGTGTTGTTTTTGATGCCGAAGCACGACTTGCCACTGGTGAACTTGCGCGTGTCGTTGCGTGGTGGCGCGGAAACAGACCCCGCAGGGATGCAGGGCTTGGCCGCGATTACGGCCGAGATGCTCACCCGCGGCACGACGAGCCGCTCTCGCGAGCGTCTGGCGGAGGAGTTGGATCAGATTGGAATCACGGCGGCGACGGGAGTTACGAAACAGACTTCCTCTCTACTGATGGAGTTTTTGAGTAAGGATATGGCGAAGGCCCAGGAGCTGCTGGAGGATATGTTGTTGCGTCCGGCTTTTGCCGAGGCTGAATTGAAACGCCTGGTGGAGCAGAAGGTGGACGGAGTGAAGGTGGCGAAAGATCAGCCGCAACTGGCGCTACTGGCTTACTTTGCAGGCTTCTATTTTGGCAAGGAGCATCCCTATGGCTGGGCAACGAATGGGGATGAGCTGAGTTTGCCGAAAATCAACCGCGCTGCGGTGGAGAAATTCTGGAAGCAGGCGTTTGTAGGGAAGAATCTGGTGATCGTCGCCGCAGGGGATTTTGATCCGAAGTCGATTGAGGCACAGATGCGGAAGTTGTTTGGAAAGGTGCCTGCGGGAGCGGCTTTTGTGGCCAAAACTGCGGCCACTCCAAAGGTGGGCGTTGCACGGTTATTGCTGGTGGATCTGCCCGGTGCGACGCAGACCTACTTTGCGATCGCGCAGCCGGGGATCGCTCGGACGAGTGTGGATCGCACTCCGATCGAGCTTGTGAATACACTGTTTGGCGGTCGCTTCACTTCGATGCTAAATGATGCTCTGCGTGTGGATAGCGGGCTGACTTATGGAGCGTTCAGCGTGGTGCAACTGGACCGGCTGCCGGGCTCGATTTTGATTACGACCTTTACGAAGACCGAGACGACCGAGGCGGCCATCGACCTCGCGCTGAAGCAACTGGAGAAGTTGCAGAGTTCTGGAATCGACAGCGAGCAACTGGCGAGCGCGAAGGCCTACGTGAAGGGTGAGTATCCGACCAGGAGTCTGGAGACGATCAACCAATTGGCCGGCATATTGACCGAAATGGAGGTGTTTGGGCTGAATCGTGGCGAGGTGGACGATCTGATTTCACGCATTGATGCCGTGACCGTGGAGCAGGTGAATGCGATTGCGCGCAAATATTACAAGACCCATGGTCTGGTGTTTGTGCTGGTTGGGGATGCAGCCAAGATCCGCAAGACGGCCGACAAATACGCCAAGGATGTGCGGGTAGTGAAGATCAGCGAGCCGGGATTTTAGATGATTGCTCGCCTGATCGCCGCCGCGTTTTTTGTTGGAGGGACGCTTTTTGCGCAGGTGCTGCTCATCGATGGGGATGGTGCGTTTGTGGTGCCTGCGCGGACGACTGTCGAGCTGAAAGTGTTGTTGTCCGCAGCAAGTCTCGGTGGGGGTGTAGCGGGCATCAACGTTCGGTTTATTGCTCCCGCCGGGATGGGCGATTTTGCGGGCCGGGCGAGTGTGACGGTGGCGAGCGATGCGGCGGGGCGGGCAAGTGCGCAGTTCACTACCGGGGGGCGGAGCGCGCTGTTTAGCGTGGATGCGGTGGCGGAATTGGGTGACGGTGCGGTGGCGAGTTTTGCGTTTACGGTGGGAGCGAGCGGGGTGGTGGGCAATGCGGAGCAGGTGAAGTCAGAGGTGCGGCGGACTCTGTTGCGGAATGCGGCCGATGGTAGCAATTTGCAACTGGTGGGTCCGTTTTGGTTGCCACCTGGGACACTGGTGCGCCCCGCAAGATGGGGCAAGGATAAGGAGGCGGGCGGGCTTTGGAGGGCCGAGGAGGGGAGTTGGTTTTTCTGGGTGGATGATGGGCCGGCCAAGGCCTGGGCGAAGCCGACGCGCTTTTATCTTGGTGTGCCGAGCATGTTCGACAGCTCGAAGGTGAGAGTCCTTGCCTCGGAAATAGCTTTACTTGAGG
>JBKJSR010000193.1:0-7590 GCA_046594355.1 Bryobacter sp. | reverse complement strand
GCCCAGCAGTCATACGCCACGCTCACAAAAAAACTGGCTGGCAACCGGTTCGCCGCCACGATCTTGCACCCAATCAAACTTGCCTTGCCGCCAAACCCCATCGCGCCAATCGAGATCTTGTTCGCCTCGTCCATAATCTCCGCCTCGAGCTTCGCCAATACCGGGTCCGCGTTGCTGTCGTCGAGCGAACGGAACAATTGCTCCTTCGCCAGCCAATATCCATGCGCCCGGTCGCTACCGATGCAAACTCCAATCGCTCCCGGCGCACAGCCCTGTCCCTGTGCCTGCCAGACGGCGTGCAAGAGACACTTCCGCACTCCCTCCAGATCGCGGCCCGCTTTGCCTATGTGGTCCAGCGTTGTCGGCAACGAATATTGAATGTTTTTGTTCTCGCAACCACCGCCCTTCAGCAGCAGCTTCACTTCAATCTCATCGTGCTCCCACTGCTCAAAGTGGATCACCGGAGTCTCATGCCCCAGGTTGTCTCCCGAGTTCGTACCCGTAATGCTGTCCACTGAATTCGGCCTCAGTTTGCCGCGCCTGGTCGCTTCAGCCACTGCGGAATGGATCGCTTTCTTCAGCTCAATCTGATTCACGCCCACCGGGGTATGCACGAGAAAAGTCGGCATCCCAGTGTCCTGGCAAATCGGCCCCTGGTCTTCGACAGCCATATCGATATTCGTCGCAATAATGCTGAGCGCCTGCGCGCTTTGCGTGTTCGGCGTCTCAACCGCAATCGCCGTTCCCATCGCGGCGCGAACATCGGGAGGCAGATTGACTGAGGTCTGAGTAATCAACTCAAGCAGTGAGCTGGCGAGAAATTCCATCTCTTCAGCGTATTCTAAGATGCATGCGAATTCTTTTCTGCCTCTCGTTTTGCATCTCGCTCTTCGCTCAGGCTCCCTCCGCAAAAGAGGCTCTCTCGATGCAGCGCGCCCTCAGAGCCGTCATTTCACCCGACGGAAAGTATGTCGCCTACGTCTTGTCGCGCACCAATTGGGAGGACAACGCCAACGAAAGCGATCTCTATCTGGCCAACATCGCATCAGGCTCTACCATCAAGCTCACCGCCCCTCGCAAGAGCGCGAGCGCTCCCGCCTGGTCTCCCGACAGCAAGTCCATAGCCTTCCTCTCCGATCGCGAAGGCAAACAACAGATCTACCTGATCCCCATCGCTGGCGGCGAATCGCTTCAACTCACCGACCAGGAATCCGGCGTCAACAGCTTCGACTGGACCGATCCCGCCAACATCTACTTTCTCGCGAACGACTCCGAAAGTGCCGCCCTAAAGGAACGCAAGAAGACCTACGGCGAACTGAGCATCGTCGAAGAAGAATACACAATGTCCCATGTCTGGCGCGTCAAGGTCTCCGCCACTCCCAAACAAAAAGCCGAGCGCCTCAGCGAAGGCAATTTCCATGTCGCCTCGCTTGCCGTCTCCCCCGACGGCAAGACCCTGGCCATCGTCACCAAAAAGAATCCCGATCTTTCCACCCTCGGTGCCAATCTCGAAATCGTCGATCCGGCCACCAAAGACCGCCGCACTCTCGCCGACACACGCAACAATTTCGCAGATCTCAACTGGTCGCCCGACAGCAAAGAGATCGCCTATACAAGCCCCGGCGAAGTCGAAAACAGCTTCTACGCCAATAGCCATATTGAAGCGCGCCCCGTCTCCGGCGGCCCCGCTCGCAACGTCTCTCCCAACATCGACGAGCAACCTCAAATCGTCGATTGGACAAGTCGCGGCATCCTCTTCCTCACCCGCAACAAGACCGCCTCCGCCGTCTACATCGCCAATCCCCAAACCGCAGCCGTTCAGGAACTCAGAATCGAATCCGGTTGGTCGATGAACAGCGTTTCCCTCAGCAAAGACCTCCAGCGTGCAGCCTTCATCGGTGCCGCTCCCAACCAGAATCTCGAGGTCTACTCCACCCCGATGGGGGCTTGGGCACCCAGCGCACTCACTACGCTGAAGACCCAATGGGCCAGCTTCAAGCCAGCCAAACGTGAAGTCATTTCCTGGAAGTCGAAGGATGGCGCCGTCATCGAAGGTATCCTCATGACGCCCCCCGATTTCGACCGTTCCAAAAAGTACCCGCTGCTCGTCATCATTCACGGCGGCCCCACCGGAATCGACATGCCGCAACTGGCGCCCGACAGCTACTATCCCGCCGAACAGTTCGTCGCCAAAGGTGCCCTCGTCCTCCGCCCCAACTATCGGGGCTCCGCCGGTTACGGCGAAAAATTCCGTGCCCTCAACGTCTCGAACCTTGGCGTCGGGGATGCCTGGGACGTCCTCTCCGGAATCGATCACCTCGCCGCCCAGGGCTTTGTCGATCCTCAGCGTGTTGGCAGCATGGGCTGGAGTCAAGGCGGATACATTTCAGCTTTTCTCGCTACCGCTCACTCAGATCGCTTCAAGGCGCTCAGCGTCGGTGCCGGCATTTCCAACTGGGTCACTTACTATGTCAATACCGACATCCATCCCTTCACCCGTCAGTATTTGAAAGCAACTCCCTGGGATGACATGGAAATCTATCGTAAGACCTCGCCGATGACTTACATCAAGCAGGCGAAATCGCCAGTCCTGATTCAGCACGGCGACAACGACAAACGCGTTCCTCCGCCCAACGCTTTCGAGCTTTACCAGGGGCTCAAAGACAACAAAGTCCCCACCCGTCTCGTCCTCTACAAAGGCTTCGGCCACGGCATTAACAAGCCCAAGGAAGCGATGCATGTCCTCGACGAAAACCTTAGTTGGTTCTCACGTTATATTTTTGCCGAATAGCTCAATCGAGAAAGCGGACTTGTCCGCTCATGCCGGGCTTGATTACAGGGTTGGGCGAGAGGAAATCGACCACCGCCTGCATGTCTTTGATCGCCCGGATCGTGCCGTTTAGTGGCGCCTCTCCCGCCTCCGTAATCTGCACAAAAGCGCGTCCGCCCGGTGCAAGTTTCTTCGCTAGCGTTTCTGGAATATCCACTACGATCGCCATCGCGCCCAAGTCGGTTGCGATCTCGAAAAGATCTTCGATATCGCGCGTCACTTGCTCCCCCGCGTTCTTGTTATGTCCGATCAGCAAGCCCGAGACGGGTGCCTTCACTTCGCCCGTCAACAATTCTGCATCGGCATCCTCGAGCGCTTCGGTCTTTTCGTTGAGCCGCAGCCGCGCCTCCTCCGTGCCTGATTGGAGCGCGCTCACTCTGGCCTCGGCACGCTTAGTGGCGTCTTCGATTCCCTTCAGTTCTTCGACCAGCTTCCGGAAATCCGACTCCGATTTTTCGTAGGTCTTTCGCGCCACGGCTCCTTCGCGGAACAGCTTTTGCTGCCTGTCGAAATTACGCGAAGCAGTCTCGTATTCCGAACGCACCCGCGCCAGATCCGCACTTGCCCGGCTCGCTTCGAGCCTTGCGGCTATCCACTGGCTTTCGATATCCGCCAGCCGGGATTTGGCGCGTTCGAGCTCTTCGGTCGAGGCCTGTTTGGCGGTCTCGATGGTGGTGTTCTGAATCCGTCCGAGGATCTGCCCTTCGAACACTTCGTCCCCGTCGCTCACTTCTACCGATTCGAGCGTGCCGTCCGCCGGCGCGGGTATCAAAACGGTCTTTTGGGCGCGAATCTTGCCCAAATAGCTACGTCCGATCGGATCGGGAATTGGCTTCGTTTTGTCTATTTCGGCTGCCGCTTGTTGTCGGCGCCGATATTCGCGGAAGCCAAACCATCCACCGGCAGCAATCAGAAGGACAAGCACCACGGCGGGACCGTATAACATCCAGCGGGAGCCAAGAAATGAACTGGTCAATCGTGGCCCTAAGCGTTTGCGGCTTTGCTCTGCATTGGTGCTGGCAGAATCAGTGCCCCATGCCTTGTTTCGAGCATTTCCTGCATGCCGGATTCCTTCTGCAGCAAGTCCGCAAGAGTTGTCTGGAAGAGCACTTTTTCGAGCATGTGTTGCAAGCTAAGCCAAAGTGCGCGCATGCTGCAATCCGTGTTGTGTACGCAAACCGTTACGAGCCCCGCATGCCGCTCGCAAAAGCGGTCGCCAAAAAGCTTTCCGCCCAATGACTCAAGTACATCGCCAATCACGATCGTAGCCGCCGGACTAGCCAGAGTATAGCCGCCGGACTGGCCTCGAACACTCTTCACAAACCCTGCAATACGCAGCAATCGCATCAACTTCGCCACGTTTGGTACCGATAGTCCTTCCGCGCGGCTGATCTCCGTTATACTTAAACTGGCTTCGTTTCCCCGACTTGCGATTTGCAGAAGACAACGTAGTCCATATTCCTCCTGCGCACTCAGTTTCATAGCGGTATCTTAACCGAATCATGCTAAAAAAAGAAGTTATATTAATAGTACTTAATGTACATTTGAGTCAAGTTTAGGCGCAGACGGATTGAAATATATTCAATGTCATTCCAAATACAACCAATATCTGAATTCCTTGTTAGGCCCGCATTGCCCAATGCGCTGAGCCGTCTTCCTGAAATTGCCATCAATATTCTCTGGAGTTGGGACCACCAGTTGCGGGCATTATTCCGCCGTCTGGATCCCGTTCTGTGGCGCGAAAGTCACAATCCGGTTTTGATGTTAAGCCGACTCAAGCCGGAGACGCTCGAGAAGGCGGCAGCCGATCCCCGGTATATGGCTGTCTACAAGCGGGCTTGCGAGCGCTTCGACGCTTACATGCAGGCTCCCCCGCCGTACAAGGACGACCGGCTGATCGCGTACTTCTCGATGGAGTATGGTCTGGCGGAATGCATGCCGATTTACTCGGGAGGCCTTGGCGTGCTTAGCGGCGACCACATGAAGTCGTCGAGCGATGAGAACTACCCTCTGGTTGGCGTTGGGCTGCTGTATCAGAAGGGATATTTTCAGCAGAGCTTGAACTCCGATGGCTGGCAGCAGGAGCGCACTCCAGTCAACGATTTTTACCAGTTGCCGGTATTGCCTGTGCTGAGTGAAGACGGCAGTGAATTGATCGTACAGGTGACGATGCCTGGTGGCGTGGTTTCGATCAAGGTCTGGCACATGATGGTGGGCCGGGTAAAGCTCTATCTCATGGACACGAACATCCCGCAGAACACAAGCGCGGAGCATCGTGATATCACCGATCAGCTTTATGGCGGCGATTCTCATACGCGCATCCGGCAGGAGATCGTTCTTGGCATCGGCGGCTTGCGGGCGCTCAATGCAATGGGCCTGAAGCCGAGTGTGTTTCACATGAATGAGGGCCATTCCGCCTTCATGCCGCTTGAGCGCACGCGGCTGCTGATGGAAGAGCAAAAGCTCAGTTTCACCGAAGCCTTCGAAACGGCCAGGGCCAGCAATATCTTTACCACGCACACGAGCGTGCCCGCCGGCATCGATCTCTTCGATGGGGGGCTGGTATTCGAATACCTGAACGCCTACTGTGATGAATCGGGCATCACGATCGACCAGCTTTTTGCGCTGGGCCGCCGGAATCCCGCCGATACCTCGGAACGCTTCTCCATGGCGATCCTCGCCATGAAGGCTTCCGCTTATCGCAATGCCGTTTCGGTGCTGCATGGCGATGTTTCGCGGGAGATGTGGGCCGAGCTATGGCCGGGGCTTCCGGTCGAAGAAGTTCCGATCACCTCCGTCACCAACGGCATCCACTTGCCGACGATGCTCTACGGCGAACTTGCGATGCTCTATGACCAGTATTTGCAGCCCGACTGGCGCGAGCGATACACAGATCCCCGCATTTGGGACGACGTTAAGGACATTCCGGCCCGCGAGCTTTGGGAAGTTCACAGGAAACAGAAGCGCCAGTTGGTTCAGTTTGTCCGCGATCGCTCCACTAAGGCTGCGGAACGGCGCAATGCCAGCGCGAGTGAAATCCGCCGGCTGGAGCAGGTTCTCGATCCCGATGCCTTTACGATCGGATTTGCACGCCGATTTGCCACCTACAAACGCGCAACGCTGATCTTTCGCGATGTTGCCCGTCTGAAAAAGCTGCTCAATTCGAAGGACCGGCCGGTCCAGATCATCATCGCGGGCAAAGCCCATCCCAAGGATCATCCTGGCAAGACACTGATCCGGGAAATCGTGCAACTTTCCCGTGATCCGGAACTCGCGCAGCATCTTGTGTTCGTCGAAGACTACAGTTTGCAAGTAGCCCGCGAGATGGTGCAGGGCGTCGATCTGTGGCTCAACAATCCGCGCCGGGGCGAAGAAGCCTGCGGAACAAGTGGCATGAAGGCTGCCATCAACGGCGTACCGAATCTCAGCATTCTCGATGGATGGTGGGATGAAGCTTACGAACCAGACCTGGGCTTCGCCCTTGGCGACCGCGACATCTATGAGCCGGGCCAGGATGAGTTTCACGCATCGGGAATTTACTCCATTATCGAGAACGAAATCCTGCCTCTCTTCTTTCACCGGGGCGAAGACGGACTGCCGACAGAATGGCTGGAGCGCATGAAGAATTGTATCCGCAAGATCAGCCCACAGTTCAACGCTCAGCGCATGATTCAGGAATACATGCATCGTTTGTACGAGCCCGCTTATCAAGCGGCACTGACTTATCGAAAAGATCAGTATGAGACCTCGCGCACGAAGGCAGAGTGGTCGCTCAAGGTGCAATCCTCTTGGGATCAACTGCGCTTTGTCGATCATGGCCCCAAGCCCGACGGGCTGTTGACCAGCGGCCAGGATCTGTCCTTCCGCGTCACGGTGGATCTTGCCGGACTCGAACCCGGAGACGTGCGCGTCGAAGCCCTCGTCGGAGTGGTTGCATCCGGTGGTACGCTGGAGCAAACAGAAGCAGTTCTGCTCAAAGCAACGGAACGTAATGGTTCTTCGTGGGTATTTGAGCGTGACTATGTACCGAGACAGACCGGCCGTCTCGGATGTGCTTTACGGATCAGCCCGAATCATTTTACGGATCCGCTGACGCGGCCTTGCGGGGCTCTCATCCGCTGGGCCTAAAACATTTTGCTGGAATCTTGTTGGATTCTGTGATACACAGAAGGTAGATCACCGCTTCGTGCATGGACGCTTTGTACAGGTCGTGCCAGCTTTGGGAGCAACTCGGGGGTCGCTAAAACTCTCCTCTTGTCGAACACACCAACGGAATTTTCAAGAACGCGGCAGGTGTCACGTTTTTTTAAGGAGTAAACAGACCGCATGGACAGCGATCGCAAATATTCGCAACACGGCTACCAGGATCAGGGTGCTGGACGCCGCGAAGACAAACCCAAGTTTGGGGCACCGAAGCCCCCACTCGACATAACGGGCCCGCGCCTTCCGCGGCTGGTCGAGAGCGTCACCGCATCCCGCTGCTGGAATTGCTCCACGATGCTGATGGACGGTATTGATTTTGACGCCAAGTGTCCGAAATGCAGTGGAGACTTGCATTGTTGCAAGCAGTGTTCCTATTTTGAACCGTCCACACGATTCCAGTGCCTGAAGCCGATCCCCGAACGAATCAACAAGAAGGACCTGGCAAATCCCTGCACGTTTTTCAAGCAGCGGGTCACGGTTGCCCGGGATACGCCGGGGGGCCGTCAGGTACTCGGTGGATTGAGCAACCCAACTACGTCACACCCGCTTGAGCAGCT
>JBKJSR010000142.1:0-3554 GCA_046594355.1 Bryobacter sp. | reverse complement strand
CTATCTCGATCTGACCGGACGGATTCCGACGATCGAACAATATCGGGCCTTTGTTTCCGATACCAACGAACGCAAGCGCAGCGAACTGATCGACCAGTTGCTGTACTCGAGGGAATTCACGGACAAGTGGACGATGTGGTGGGGAGACCTGCTGCAGAATGCGCGAACGAATTCTTATCAGGCGCAGACGCAGGGGGCGCGGAACAATTTTCACGCCTGGATCGGAACCAGTGTTTCGCAGAACAAGTCGATCAAAGACATTGTGTTTGAGGTAATTACGGCAAAGGGTAACACCGAAGCAAGCGAAAGTGCCGGGCCGACCACTTGGGCGAATCGCTGGCGGACGCCGGGCGGGCCTATCGAAGACACCTATGACACGTTGTTCTCGCGGAGTGCTTCGGCCTTCATGGGTATGGGGCATTATGATTGCCTGCTTTGTCACGACGGGCGCGGGCATCTGGAACAGTTGAGCGTGTGGGGCCGCAGGGCGACGCGCATGGAAGCCTATCAGATGGCCGCTTATTTTTCGCGAATCCGTTTCACCAACCGCAACGCGATGGACGCCGAGTATCCAAATTCGACAGAAGTGAGCGATGCGACAACTGGCAGCTACAACATGCTTACGACGTATGGCAACCGTCCACGGCGCGTGCAGGTTGGCACGCTACGGGCGGCTAGCCCAGCATGGAGAATGGGCGATGCAGAGCCGGGCGGAAACGACTGGCGCGGTCAGTATGCACAGCGGATCGTGAGCGACCGGATGTTCTCGCGCAACTTTGCGAATCGTCTCTGGAAAGAGATATTCAACATGGGACTGGTGGAGCCGGTGGATCAACTGGATCCACTGCGCCTCGACCCTAAGAATCCTCCAACGGGAGAGTGGACGATGCAGGCGACGCATCCCGAATTGCTGGAGCGACTGGCGGACGAGTTGAACGCCGGTAATTTCGACATGCGCGAATTCATTCGCAAGCTGGTGGAATCGAACACGTATCAATTGAGTTCGGATTACAGCGAGGGCTGGAAGGCGGAATATGTGCCGCTCTTCGCCCGGCATTATCCGCGCCGGCTTGAGGGTGAAGAAATCCACGATGCGATCCAGATTGCGACCAACGTACTTGGACGGTACACGATTGGCGGCTGGGCCGATCCGGTGAACTGGGCGATGCAGATGCCAGAGCCGGTTGAGCCGGCGAGCAACGGCACCGTACGCGACTTCATGGGGTTATTCCTGCGCGGGAACCGGAATAACCAGTTCCGGGCCCAGGATGGAAGCATTTTGCAGCAATTGAATCTGATGAACAACACGTTTGTGACCTCGCGGGCCAAGGTGGCTTCGTCCACGGTGTTGCGAAGTATGGCGATGATGCCGGACACCGGATCGATTGCGGACGAGTTTTACTTGCGCTTCCTGGGTCGAATGCCTTCCGGCAGAGAGAAGGCGATGACGGTTGCCCATCTCGCGAAAGCCGGTACCGTGCAAGCCGCGAAGAATACGGCCGTGGAAGATTTGGCCTGGGTCATGATGAACAAACAAGAGTTCATCTTCAGCTACTAGAAGCAAGGGAGAAATCAACATCATGGATCGTATTTACGGGGAACAGCCAGTGGGAAAAGACCGCTTTGGCAAAGACTGGACGAACATCAAAGGCACCTGGTTCTGGAAGGCGCCGCACTTCAACCGGCGGATGTTTTTCAGGCATATGGGTTCGGCTGTGGGTGGATATTTCCTGATGCCCGCCAAGCCCATGGAGACGGTAGCGAAGGCGGCCGTGACGCCGATCGGCAAGGCAAAGAACGTAATCTTCATCATGATGGGCGGTGGGCCGAGCCACACCGATACTTTCGATTTGAAAGAGGGTCCGTGGCTGCCGGCATCCTATGATCCGACGAGCTACGGCGATGTACGCTGGCCGCGGGGACTGTTTCCGAAGCTTGCCGAGCAGATGGAAAATATTACTCTATTGAGGAGCGTCAAGCCTTGGGCGACGGCGCACGAGCTTGCGAGCACGTGGCTGCAGATTGGCCGCAATCCGGTGAATAGCTCGTCGCGGATCGCACCGCATATCGGCTCCGTGGTTTCTCTCGAGCTGGCGAGTCGCGGGGGCGACAAGATCCTGCCTCCATTTTTCAACCTAAATGCGAATAGCGGGCCGGGTGCGGGGTATTTTCCGCCGGCGAATGCGCCGTTTTATTTTAATCCGGGTGGCAATCCACCGCCTGGAACGACACACCCGGATGGGCAACCGGCCTTCGACCGGCGATTTGCGCTGTTGAACGATCTGGATTCGGAGATGCGTGGCAAGGGGCAACTGGGTTCCAAAGGCGATGAGATGACGGCGTTCAATGCGTCGGCGCGGCAGCTCATGTATCGTGCGGAGATCGACAACCTGTTCCGGTTTTCGGCCGATGAACGGATCCGGTACGGCAACACCGGTTTTGGCAATGCGCTGATTGTGGCGAAGAATCTTCTGGGTTCCGACAGGGGCACGCGCTATGTGCAAGTGAACGTAGGGGGTTGGGACAACCACGCGAATATCTATAGCGGTGCGCTCAATCCCTCGAATGCGAATTCGCTAGGGCGGCAGTTCGATACGGCGCTTGGCACACTGATCGCCGATCTGAAGGCGAGCGGTTTGCTCGACCAGACGCTGATCGTGGCGATGGGTGAATTTGGACGTACGATCGGCATGCCGAATACGACGGTTGGCCGCGATCACTTTATGCAGCAGGCGGCGCTTGTCGCGGGAGCGGGCATCAAGGGTTCACGAGCGATCGGCAGCACCGACGCCAATGGCCGCGATACTTTGGATCCGGGCTGGAGCCGCGAGCGCAGCATTCGCGCGGAAGACATCGAAGCGACGATCTATTCGGCGATGGGGATCGACTGGACGACGGTGCGCCGCGACGACCCGCTCGGGCGGGGATTCGAGTATGTGCCGTTCTCCGATCAAGATCTGTACGGGCCGATTCACGAATTGTGGCAAGGCTAGGCGTTGGCGAGGACGCGAAACACTTTGCAACGATAGGGGAATTGGCCTACGGGCACATGGACTTGTCGGCAAGCGGCCTTCGGGAGTGATGGAGATGCTGCGCGGGAGGCACTGCCCAGCGGGCACGCTTTCGCGGATGCCGACAAGCGGATGCTCGCGGTGTTACGCCGTTCTTACAGGATGAAGACTGCGGAGAACGATAACCTCTGGGAGGCGTTCGGAGCCGATGGCCGCCCAAGTCTATACGCGACTGGACCGCCCCAAGGTCGACATTTTCGACCACATTTTCGTCATTACCAATCTGTATCGCAGCGACTCGAGCTGGGGCTTTCTTTGTGCAATGACCGACGTTCCCATTGCGCGAGAAAAGCTAATGAAATCGCCGCAGTTTTGCCGCGATCTGCCCGCAGGAGAAGCCACACACCAACGCAGCGAAAGAAATCAGGAGCGTGCCTGCTTTCGGGAATTTTCCGGGATTGGGCATCCCGGTTTGCACGTTTGCCTGGTGAAGGACGGACAGCAAAATGAACGGGGTGGGTATCACAATGTACACATCGATCC
>JBKJSR010000130.1:0-7831 GCA_046594355.1 Bryobacter sp. | reverse complement strand
TGCGGCGCCCGTATCGTTGTGAAAGGCATGTCCGACGCCCTCATAGACCATCAGCCCATAACTTTTTGTGGCCATGCTCATGAGAGTCGCGGACGCCTGCATGTTACGTGTAAGATTTCGATCCGTCTCTGCGTAGATCGCAAGAACGGGTGTCTGTATGCGGGCCACGTCTTCAGCAATCAACGGAGGAGCTCCATAAAATGGCACTGCTGCTGCAAGCGCTGGAACGTTTACAGCCAGGTCCCAGACATTCCCGCCGCCCGCACAGAATCCGGTCACCCCAATCCTGTCGTGGATCACAAAGGAGTCTTGCCGTTTTAAATAGTCGAGAGAAGCGATCAAGTCGGCGCGGCGGTCGATCTGATTCGTGCGGCCATAAGCGGCAGTTTGCTGCATAGGCTCTGTAAACTGGGCGCTGCCGCCTTGGCGGCTGAGCAAGTCGACTCCCAGCGCGACGTATCCAGCCTTGGCTACGCGGCGCGTGACATCGCGGATATGTTCCACCAACCCGCGATTTTCATGAATGACAATCACGCCGGGCTGCTGCTCCTGCCTTGCACGTTTTGGAATTACCAGATAACCGTACAAAGCTCCATTCAATCCCTGGTAGGTGACATCGCGGCCCTCGATATCGGGGTCGTTCTCGGCAACCTTTACTCCGGGCGGAACGGGAGTGGATTGAGCATTCATCTCCTCATAACCGCCAAGAACGGCTATCGCAGCCGCCATGCTTCCTGTAACCTTGATCACGCGTTCGATCAGCTCCCGCCGACCGAACGCTCCATCCACATATAGGTGGACCAATTCTCCTACCGGACTCTTGTCATCATGCATGAAACGAAACCTCGCTTTCCTGGATTCTCTTACATTTCGAGCCGTGCGAACAGACTCCACTCCAATAGCATCCGTAGCGCGTCGAAAAAAATTGGAGTTGTGTTTGATTCGCTATCCTTTTCCATATGACAAGAATCGACGATGTTAGCTTTGATTTGCTGTTTGGCAATGCCCGAACTTTCCCGGCCTGGCTCGACCAGCCAGTGGATGCTGCACTGATCCAGCAAATTTACGATGTGATGCGGATGGGACCGACATCGATGAACTCTTGCCCGCTGCGCATCGTATTTGTCGGTTCTGCAGAGGCAAAAGAAAAGTTGAAGCCCTGCCTGATGGCCGGCAATGTACAGCAAACGATGCAGGCTCCAGTCACGGCGATATTTGCTTACGACCTCGACTTTTATACGAAGATGGATCGCCTCTGGCCGCATTCCGTTGTAACACCTATGTTTGAAGGCAAACCTGAGTTCACAGAGCAGTTTGCCTTCCGCAATGCAACACTGCAAGCGGCTTATTTTATGGTGGTAGCGAGAGGCCTTGGCCTCGATTGCGGACCGATGTCGGGATTCAATAACGGCCAAGTCGATGCCGCTTTTCTGGCGGGAACGAATTGGCGTTCGAACTTCTTGTGCAATTTGGGTTATGGCGACAAGTCGAAACTCCGCCCGCGTGGTCCGCGCCTCGACTTCAATGAAATCGCCAGTTTCGTTTAGGCCATAGCAGTTGACTGCCCTACTGCCTGCTCTCATGATGTCGATTGGTTGGGCGATCCGTGGCTCGATGGGTACCGACCCACTCGCTGCCATGATCCCCGGAGCCCTCTGGGCAATGGCAGTCGCATTTGCCCGCAAATGGACCGCACGCGAGGCCAGCCTCTTCGTCGCGCTGGCGGCGCTTGGCATCGGATTGGGAGGCCAGGAGACTTACAGCCAAACCATTGAACTGCTTCGCGAACCCGACACGAGACTTTGGGGGCTATTGGGCATCGCGATCAAGGGAATGGTCTGGGGGATGCTCGGTGGTGCTTTGATCAGCCTGGCATGGCTTACGCCACGACGACCAATAACTATATCGCTTCTACTACTCGTCGCCACACAGTTTGGCTGGCAATTCATGAACCAGCCTAAGCTGATCTATTTTTCAAACCGCATCATTCAGCCGCGACAGGAAATCTGGGCCGGCCTTGCGTTCTCGGCGATTGCACTGCTGCTACTTCTCCGTCATCCAATCGCAAACCAGCTAGCCTTATTCGGTGCGATTGGTGGCGCGATCGGCTTCAGCTCGGGCAGCCTTTTTAACTTGCTGCCATTATCGGGATTCCCAGCTACAAAGCTAATGGAACTTAGCTTCGGCTTGCTGCTCGGAGGCCTCTTGTATCTTGCCGTTCCGGAAGAAGCGCCTGCGCCGGCAGATCCTGTCGCAGGCTGGCAACACTTCACCTATCCGCTGCTCGCGGCGCTCACGATCGCTGTTCACCTCTACCTTCCGGTGCGATTCAGCTTCACGTCCGCCGTTGCAATTCTGTTGTTGATCCTGCCGCGATACCCGCAACTCGGCTGGACGCTCGGCTTTAGCGTTACGCTTGCAGCGGCATGTTTTGAGCTTCACAAAACTCACCCAACTTGGGCCATAGCACTCGCAATTGCGCCGCAATCCTTGCTCGCCTGGTGGCTCGGACATCGTGAAATCTTCAACCTCCAGGCCATGCTTTTGCTCCTCGGCTGCTGCACCTGGATCTACGCGCTGCAGAACTTCCCCATACTTCGATAGACTACTCAACCGATGACCCCTCGTTTGCTCTGTCTCCTCGCCGCCGTTTCATTGGCCATGGCGCAAGGCCCCGTTTTGAAAGTAGATACGCCCATGCCCCCGCCCGCATGGGCGCTGATGGAACGAGCGTTGCTCAAGGCAAATTCAAACGCCGCACGCGCCTTCTATCAGCGCTATGTCGATGATCGCGGCTACCTTCTGCATACACCGCGTTGGGGAACGCTCGATGGCCCCGATGACGCCATCGAGACCTTCTACAACTGGACGCTGCTGCATGCCCTCGGCGGTGACGATGATCTCCTAACCATGTACAAAAAAGCTCAGGAAGGGCACTATCGCCAATACAACGAGCTGCGCACCAAGCTCACCAAGCTCGCCGAGAATGGCGCTTACTACAAAGAATTCATCACAAAGTCGGACTGGTTCCACACTGGTGAAGGCATGCGCGCCTTCCTGCTTGCCGGGCTTTCGCAACCCAACGATGAGACCTACCGCAAGCGCACGCAGCGCTTTGCCGGTCTCTACATGAACGAGGATCCGGAAGCGCCCAACTATGATCCAAAACACAAGATCATCCGTAGCACCTGGACTGGATCGAAGGGGCCCATGCTCGACCGCGCCACTGTTTACGATTGGGTCGGCGATCCCGTTCCGGGAAGCTTCCACCTACTTCACAATGCAGCCAAGCGTGGGCAACTACTGGACATGGCCACCTACTATCCGAAGATGCTCGCGCACTGCACCGAGTATCTCGATTCCGCCGGCGACATTCATATGAACCTTGCGGCTACCACGCTCCACCTCAATTCTTTTATGCTCACGGGCGAAAAGAAGTACCGTGACTGGGCGCTGGAATATGTCAATGCCTGGAAGGAACGCACCGCCGCAAACGGCGGTATGATTCCCTCCAACATTGGCCTCGATGGCAAACTCGGTGGTGAATTCAACGGCCAATGGTGGAAGGGAACCTATGGGTGGAACTTCACGATCTTCGACGGCGAACTCGAAAAGATCGCCCATCGCAATTACTTCTCGGTGGGCTCATGGCCGGGCTTTGCCAACGCACTCCTCCTCACCGGCGACCAGACTTACATCGGCGTGCTCCGCAAGCAAATGGAATTGATTTATGCCAACCGCAAGACCGGGAACGGCAAATCACTTTATCCGCAGATGTACGGCGACCCGCGTGGCTACAAGTTCAACGGCAAACCTGAGTGGTACCACTACACGGAAAATTCTTTTTCGGATCGCATGAGCGAGATCTATCTGTGGTCGATGGATCGCGAAGATCTGAGCCGGATTCCAGCAAAGCCCGCCTGGCTCGATTACCTGGAAGGCAAGGATGACGCATACCCGCTTAAGGCTCTAAACAGCGCATTTGCAAGCATCCGGCAGAACATGAAAGAGATTGTCGAAGATACAACCACAGCCGATACAAGGCTGGCCGATTATCTACTCGATTCACAACCCGTGACCACCGACGCTTTGCTGAATCTCACCACCGGTGGCTATTTCTCGAGCGGCCGCATCTGGGTATTGCATTCCCGCTTCCGCTATTTCGACCCCGAACGCCGCCGCGCCGGCCTGCCCGAAGATGTTGCCGCACTGGTTGATAAATTGACCGCAGACTCAGCCAGCGTAACTCTCGTGAACACAAATCCTGTTTCGCCTCGCACAGTAACGATCCAGGCTGGTGGATATGGCGAACATGAATTCAGCAGCGTCTTGATGGATGGCAAGACAGTCCCGGTAAACGGTAGGCATCTCACCTTAAATCTCGCGCCTGGCAGCGGTACAAAGCTCAACTTCTCGATGCGCCGCTACCAGAATCCTCCAACCTTCCACTTCCCGTGGGACTAACTTGACGCCTCTCATGCTTGCGGCCCGCCAAGTTCCACGAATGCGATAATCCTTGCCCCGCTCTAACTGATTGCTCGTTCTGTGAACCTGTCCTGCTCTTGATTCATCAGGCACGCAAACTGCGTTAAAGTTCAATCAAGTATGCGTTACTGTCTGTCTCTACTCGCTTTCGTTTCCAGCCTTTTTGGTGCCCCCGACGACGTCAAGCTCCTCGGCAACCTGAAATACCGATCCATCGGACCCTACCGCGGAGGGCGCGTCGTTACCGTGGCTGGCGTTCCGTCGCAACCCAATGTCTATTATTTTGGCGGGACCGGTGGAGGCATCTGGAAGACGCTCGACGGCGGCATCCGCTGGTCGCCGGTAAGTGACGGACAACTGAAGACTGGCTCTGTTGGATCGATTGCCGTCGCCGATTCGGACGCGAATATAGTCTACGCCGGCATGGGCGAACAAGCGATTCGCGGCAATGCTTCCCACGGCGATGGCGTTTACAAATCCATCGACGCCGGCAAGAGCTGGAAGCATGTCGGCCTCGCCGAGACGCGCCAGATCGGGCGCGTACGCATCCATCCCAAAAATGCAGATGTCGTTTATGTCTGCGCATTAGGCCACATGTCGGGTGCAAACGCAGAACGTGGAGTCTATAAGTCTCTGGATGGCGGAACCACTTGGAAGCAGCTCTTCACTCGCGGCGACAAAGCCGGGTGCGTGGATTTGATCCTCGATCCGGGCAATCCGAATATTCTCTACGCAGGCTTCTGGCAAGTCTTCCGTACGCCCTACAGCATGGAGTCGGGCGGCGCGGGAAGTGGCCTGTTTAAATCCACGGATGCCGGAGCCACGTGGACCGAGATTGGCCACAACCCGGGAGCGCCCAAAGGCGTGCAAGGCAAGGTCGGCGTTACGGTTTCTCCCGCAAATCCCGACCGGCTTTGGGCCATCATCGAAGCCGAAGATGGCGGAGTGTTTCGCTCGGACAACGCCGGCCGCACCTGGACTCGTGTCAATGAACAGCGCATGCTGCGGCAACGAGCCTGGTATTACTCGCGAATCTATGCGGACCCCATTCGGCCCAACACTGTCTACGTATTGAACACGGGATTTTATCGTTCGGATGACGGTGGCAAAACCTACACTGGAATTCCTGTTCCGCATGGTGATAACCACGACCTCTGGGTTGCGCCAAACGACTCGCGCCGCATGGTGCAATCCAACGACGGAGGTGCCAATGTCAGCTCCGATGCTGGTGCCACCTGGACCGCCCAAAACCATCCAACGGCTCAGTTCTATCGTGTCGCCCTCGATGAAGACTTTCCTTACGGAATCTATGGCGCGCAACAGGACAACAGCACGATCAAGATTAAATCCCGCGGCAATTCCGGTGCCATCACCGATCGCGATTGGCACGACGTCGGCGGCGGAGAGAGCGGCTGGATCGCCCCCGATCCAAAGAATCTCAACATTGTCTACGCCGGCTCCTACGGGGGTTTGCTCACGCGATACGACCACCGCACCGGCCAAACACGCACGGTCAATGTTTGGCCCGATAACCCGATGGGGGCTGGCGTCGAAGCAATGAAATACCGCTTCCAGTGGAACTTCCCGCTCCTGATTTCTCCTCACGATCCTAAACTGCTTTATGCGGGTGGGAACATGCTCTTCCAGTCCACCACCGAGGGCCAAAGCTGGCAGCCGATCAGCCCCGATCTCACGCGAGACGACAAGTCGAAACAAGGGCCCACTGGCGGGCCGATCACCAAAGACAACACCAGCGTTGAATACTACTCAACCATCTTCACCGTCGACGAATCAAAGCTCGCCAAGGGCCTAATCTGGACGGGCAGTGACGATGGCTTGGTACATGTCACACGAGACGGAGGCAAGAAATGGGACAACGTCACGCCCGGAAATCTTATGCCCGAATGGATCCAGATCAACTCCATCGAAGCCTCGCCACACGATCCTGCCAAGGCCTTCTTCGCGGGCACAATGTACAAGAGCGACGATCACAAGCCCTATCTCTTCCGCACCCGGGACTACGGCAAGACTTGGGAAAAGATTGTGCGCGGCATTCCTGATTCGGCCTTTACGAGAGTGATTCGCGAAGATCCAAACCGCAAGGGCTTACTCTTTGCAGGCACCGAAACCGGTCTTTATCTTTCCATGGACGACGGCGGCAACTGGGAACAGTTTCAGTTGAATCTGCCCGTCGTACCTATCACCGATCTTGCTTTCCATAAGCGCGAAAACGATCTCGTGATTGCGACACAGGGACGTTCCTTCTGGGTCTTCGACGATCTTCTGATTCTGCATCAGCTCTCTGATATTGTGCGTAATTCCGAAGCGCATCTATTCACGCCCAAGCCCGCATATCGTTACGCGGGCGGCGGTGGAGGAGGCGGCGCTCGCGGACCTGCAGGCGGCCAGAATTCGCCAAATGGTGTTGTCGTTCAGTACACATTGAAGAACAAACCTCAGGGAGAACTGACTCTCGAGATTATGGATCCATCGGGCAAGCTGGTCAAGAAATTCTCGAGCCTTGCCGACAAGAACAAAACCGCGAACACGGACAGTTCCGACGATGACGATGCCCCACGACCCGTGACTGGGCCAACGCTCGCCACAACAGACGTCGGCATCAATCGCTTCGTTTGGGATATGCGCTATCCCGATTCCACAAGTTTCCCCGGCATGATCTACTGGGCTGGCAATTCACGAGGCCCTGTCGCAGTACCCTCTGCTTACACAGTCAAGCTGGCGGTCGACGGTAAAGTCTATTCCCAACCCTTTACGATCAAAAAAGATCCTCGCACGGAAGGCTCGATTCAGGATCTGCAAAAGCAGTTGGATCTGTCTCTTCAAATCAGGGACAAGGTGTCGCAAGCCAACGACGCCGTGATCAAGATCCGCGATGCCCGCAAGCAGGTGGATGAGCTTGTCGCCCGTGCAGAAATCATTCCTTCGGCGAAGGCCGCAGTGGAAGCCGGCAAAAAGCTCGCCAAGGCATTGACCGAAGTGGAGCAGGATCTCTACCAGACAAAAAATCAGAGCAACCAGGATCCGCTCAACTACCCGATCCGGCTCAACAACAAACTCGCTGCCCTGCTATCGAGCGTGCAAAATTCGGATACCGGGCCTACAGTGCAATCCAACCAGGCCTTCGAAGATTTGGCAACGAAAACAAATGGCAACCTTCGTCGTCTGGAAGGTCTGCTCGGCAACGACCTAGCCAGTTTCAACAAGCTGGTCAGGGACTCCAACATTCCAGCCGTCATATTAAAGTAAGAGCTGCAAAAAATGTCTTAGACCTCACGGGTCTAAATCAGCGTGCTCAAGTGAAGCGTGAGCCGGCGGGCCCACAGGC
>JBKJSR010000092.1:0-9962 GCA_046594355.1 Bryobacter sp. | reverse complement strand
CTTGAGCTTCGCTACGAAGCGTTTTGCCTTGTCGTGGTAGGCCTCGTCGTGCTCGAGAATATCGTGATATTCCTTGAGCGTCGCACCGCAACCGCCGGTGTTGGAGATGATGGCGTCAAAGTTGGTGGCGAGGAGCGCATCGACGTTTTGTCTGGCAAGAGCGCGGGCTTCTTCGCGGCGGCCCGCGTGGGCGTGGAGAGCACCACAGCAAACCTGGGAGGCCGGCACGACTACCTCGCAGCCGTTCTTCTGGAGGACGCGTACAGTGGCTTCGTGCAGGCGGGCAAAGAAGATGTTGGCGATGCAGCCGCCGAGCATGGCGACACGATATTTGCGCGGGCCTTCGGCGAAGAAGACTTTGCCGTAGTTCGTGTAGAAAGTCGGCAACTGCGCTTGGGGCGTGAGGTGTTCAATTTTGCCAAGCGGACCGAGCAGCTTGAGCAGGCCGCTGGAGCGTACCAGGCTTTCGAGGCCACTCTTCTGGTAAACCCACATTTTGAAACCGATGACGCGAAGCATCCAAGGGGTGACGAGCAGAGTGCCAAAGGCGAAATCTTCGATTTGTTGCCAGGGAAAGGGCTTCTTGACGCGAGCCTGGATTTCTGTGCGGGCGGCCTCAATGAGTTTGCCGTATTCAACGCCCGAGGGGCAGGCGGTTTCACAGGCGCGACAGCCGAGGCAGAGGCCCATGTGTTCGAGGTAGCCCGCGTCCATGGGAGCGGCACCGGTGGCCACTTGCACCATCTGATAGATGCGGCCGCGCGGGGAATCCATCTCAACGCCGAGTTCGCGATAGGTGGGGCAGGCATTCAGGCAAAGGCCGCAGTGGACGCACTTGTCGAGGTCCTTTTGTTGGGGGGCGTCTGGATGCCGCCCTTCGAGCACGCGGAGTGCGGTTTCAGATTCGGCCATACAACCTCCCGGGGTTCAACAAAGCTTGCGGATCGAAGTGCTGCTTGATTTTTTCCATGAGGAAGAAATCGTTGCCCGGACTTGGCCAAAGGCGTTCTTTGACGGGTCGCGCCGCGGGCGAAAAATCGATGAGGCCTTTGGCATCGGCGGGCAGGTCCGCTGTGCCGGGCGAGTGGGCGTAGACGATGCCGTTGCCGCCGCGCCCAATGGCCGCCGAGTCGGACGGCAGTGCGCACATGCGCGATTCCATCTCCATGAGTTGACAGCAGAGGCGCACAACGTGGGCTTCGTAGTAGTCGGCGAGCCAGGCGGGCGTGAAGTCGCGGACGCGGAGCCAGATTTCGTTGCCGATCACGCTGTATTCGGGAAGCTCTTTCTGGTAGCGGGCCAAAACGGTGTCGCTGCCGAGGGCTTCTACAAGGAGACTCCATTGAGATTGAAGGCCGATGCGTTGGGCGGCGGCGGGATTGAGAATGTCCAGGCCGGAGGGTTGGAGGACGCTTTTGAGAAGAGCGTCACGCCGCGAGAAGACTTCGCGGGCGGAAACGTTTTGATACAGAAAAGTTCTGGCCCCGGCGGGCTGGGGCATCAGTTTGAAGTTCACTACTGTGATGCAGGCGAGGGTACCGAAGCTGCCCGTGAGCAGTTTTGCGAAGTCGAGACCCGCGACGTTTTTAACTACCATGCCACCGGATTGGACAATCTTGCCTTCGAGGGTGGCGAACTGCATGCCGATGACGAGGTCGCGGACTGTGCCAAAGAGTCGGCGCCGGTAGCCGCTCGAATGGGTGGCAAGGACGCCGCCAATCGTGGCTTCGCCGGAAAAGGGCGGCTCGATGGGGAGGAACTGCTTATGCTCCGCCAGCGCGGCTGTCAGGTCGGCATAGCGGATGCCGGCCTCGACGCTGATCGTGAGGTCGCGTGGATTGTAGGCCAAAACGCGATTGAGCGCTTTTGTTTCAATGCGGATGTCCGCATCGACGACAGGCCCGCCCATGCGGATTTTGGTGCGTGCTCCCGAAATTTCGATGTGCTGGCGGTTGTTTTGACAATGCCGCAGCAGGTCCGCCAACTGGGCGGGCGTCGCCGGGTTTTCTACTCTCATGCTGAATCCGTGATTTTATCAGGCCCGGCTGGCCGCAAGTTTTGTATCGTGGAAACTACCATGCAATTTGCCTTTACCGAAGAGCAAAACGAACTGCGCAAGATGGTGAGAGATTTCGCTACCGCGGAACTCAAGCCCCATGTCCTCGCCTGGGACGAAGCGCAGGAGTTTCCCCTGAATGCCGTGAAGCAGGCAGCCAGCCTTGGACTGCTCGGTATCATTTTCCCCGAAGAATATGGCGGTGCCGGACTGGGCTACATCGAGTATTCGATCGTGGTTGAGGAACTGGCAAGGGTGGATCCCAGCTTTGCCCTGATTGTGGCCGCGCACAATTCACTCTGTTCGAATCATCTTTATGTGGCGGGCAACGAGGAACAGAAGCGGCGCTATCTGCCGAAGCTCGCGACCGGTGAGTGGATCGGCTGCTGGAGCCTGACCGAGCCCGAGGCGGGATCGGACGCGGGCGGTACGCGCACGCAAGCGGTACGTTCTGATGGGGTCTGGGTGTTGAATGGTGCGAAGACCTTTACGACGAATGCGCACTACGCGGATCTTTGCGTGGCGATGGCGGTGACGGACCGGGCGTCGAGCCATCACGGGATCTCGGCGTTTCTCATTGAGCGCAGTGCGCCCGGATACCGGTTGGGCAAGAAGGAAAACAAGCTCGGCATGAGAAGCTCCGCGACGGGCGAGGTGATCTTTGAGAATTGCCGGCTGGCTGAAGCGCAATTGCTTGGCGTGGAGGGCGAAGGCTTTGTCGATTCGCTGCGGATCCTCGACGGCGGCAGGATTTCGATTGCGGCGTTGAGCGTGGGGATTGCCCAAGGAGCTTATGAAGAGGCGCTGAAGTACTCGAAGCAGCGCAAGCAGTTTGGCCGCTTCATCAGCGAGTTTCAAGCGATCCAGCACAAGCTCGCGGACATGGCGACGCAGATTGAAGCGGCAAGATTGCTGACCTTGCAGGCGGCCTGGTTGAAGGATGAAGGCAAGACCGTGACGAAGCAGTCGGCGATGGCGAAGTTGTTTGCGAGCGAGATTGCGGTTGAGGTCTGCAATGAGGCGTTGCAGGTGCATGGAGGCTATGGCTTTATCAAAGACTATCCAGTGGAGAAGTTTTACCGCGATGTAAAGCTGATGACGATCGGAGAAGGGACGAGCGAGATCCAGCGGATGGTGATCGCGCGGCAGTTGCTGAAGGCGCAATGAACGAGATTGCGGGACGGGTGTTGTCGGGAGATCGGCGGGCGATAGCAAGAGCCTGCAGCTTGCTTGAGGCGGGTCGGGGACAGACGATCGCGCGGGAGCTTGCAGCTCATACGGGGAAGGCGTTGCTGGTCGGTATTACAGGGCCGCCGGGGGCTGGCAAGAGTACGTTTACCGATCAGTTGATTGCGGTGATTCGAAGTGCCGGGCAGCGTGTGGCTGTGATTGCCGTGGATCCATCGAGCATGAAGACGGGCGGCGCGCTGCTGGGGGACAGGATCCGGATGCAACAGCATCACGAGGATGCGGGAGTGTTCATTCGCAGCATGGCGACTCGCGGGGCGATGGGTGGCCTAGCGCCTACAACGCTTGCCTTGACCAAGGTCTTTGATGCGGCCGGCTTTGATGTGGTGGTTGTCGAAACCGTGGGCGTGGGGCAGGACGAAATCGAAGTGGCGAAGCTGGCGCATGTCGTGGCGGTGCTGCTGGTGCCGGGACAGGGCGATGAGATCCAGGCGATCAAGTCGGGGATCATGGAGATCGCGGATCTGTTTGTGATCAACAAGAGCGACCAGCCGGGGTCGGAAAAATTGTTTCAGGAAATTGAAGCCGAGGTGCATGGGGAGAAGCCGATTCTGAAGACGGTTTCAACGACGGGGCAGGGGATTGCCGAGGTCTGGGAGCGCATACAGAGCTTACCGAGGCGCGCCGCCGTGGCGGCTGAGACTCGCTTTGCAATCGATCATTTGGGGATTGCGGTGGGGAGCATCGATGAAGCTCTGCGCTTTTATCAGGTCGCGCTCGGGATGGGCGCGGCGATGCGGGAGACGGTGGAGAGCGAGAAGGTGCATGTAGCGATGTTGCAGGCCGGCGAGAGCCGTCTGGAGTTGCTCGAACCAATGGACGCAACGAGCACAATCGCAAAATTTCTGGAGAAACGCGGGCCGGGAATTCATCACATCGCATTGCGGGTGGCCGACCTTTCGCTCGCTGTAGAACTGTTGCGCGCGGGTGGGGCGCGAATCTTGAACGAAGCGCGGATTGGCGCGGGCGGCCATCGTTATGTGTTCGTACACCCAGCGTCCACCGGCGGTGTGCTGCTAGAACTAATTGAGGAGAATTCTTAAATTTTGAAGATCGATACTGGCATTATTGGCGGCAGCGGGCTTTATTCGATGCCCGGTTTTGAGGTGACGGAGGAGGTTGTCCTCAAGACGCCGTTTGGAGATCCTTCGGACCCCTATGTGGTGGGGACGATTGCGGGCAAGCCTGTTGCGTTTTTGGCAAGGCATGGGCGAGGGCACCGGATCACGCCGACCGAGTTGAATTTCCGCGCCAACATCTGGGGCTTCAAGAAGCTGGGGGTGGAACGGATCGTGAGTCTGTCGGCGGTGGGGAGCCTGAAGGAAGAACATGCGCCGGAACAATTTGTATTGCCGGACCAGTTCTTCGATCGCACGATGGGACGTGTATCGACATTCTTCGGCGATGGTCTGGTGGCGCATGTGAGCTTTGCCGAGCCAACCTGCCACAAGCTGATGGACGTGGTGCATAGTGCCTGTCAGAAGGCGGGCGTGGTGTCGAAAAAAGGAGGCACTTACCTCTGCATGGAAGGGCCGGCATTTTCGACCAAAGCCGAGTCGAATGTGTATCGCTCGTGGGGGATGGACATCATCGGGATGACGAATCTGCAGGAAGCGAAGCTCGCGCGCGAAGCCGAGATTTGCTACGCAACCGTGGCGATGGTGACCGACTACGACTGCTGGCATGAAGACCATGATGCAGTGACGGTGGATCAGATCATCGCGACGCTGACGAAGAACGCCGGGAACGCGGCGAAGGTGATCCGGCTGGCGATCGAGGCCATGCCCGCGCCGGGGGATTGTTCTTGCAAGCACGCGCTCAAGAACGCCATCATCACGGATAAAAAGACAGTGCCCGCAGAGACACTGGCAAAGCTGGAGATCATCGTTGGAAAATACTTCAGCTAGCCGTTTGGCCGAACTCATTATCGCGGACGAACCCGAGCCCGAAGCCCTGGTAGAAGCGGTGATCGCCGAAGCGCTCGCTTCCGATGAAGGATCCGCAGCGCTATTCCGCGATCTGGTCGAGCCGCTGGCAGACAACTTTGAATTTCGCCTCGTGAACGCATACACGCATATTTTTGCGCGCGTCATCGAGGCGGCAATTCCGGAACTCGATGCGGCCGACTTGATCGAACGGTTTATGCGGATCCGGAAGCCGCGCAAGTTTGTGGGGAATCCGGAAGCGGTGGAGCATGTGTTCGTGTTGTCGCGCATCACGATCGGCGCCGACATAGCGATTACGAGCCGGATTCTGCGGGCTGCGTTTGTGCATTTTCCGAATGCGAAGATCCACTTTGTCGGCCCGCGCAAGAACTACGAAATCTTTGAGCCGGAGATTGGGATTGAACTGGTGGAGCTTTCTTACAAACGTAGGGGCAACATACGGGAGAGGCTGGGCGTCTACACGCAGTTAAAGGAGGCCTTGTCGATCCCGGGCGCCTTGATCATCGACCCGGATAGCCGGTTGAGCCAGCTTGGACTTATGCCTTTGGGCGAAGAAGACAACTACTACTTTTTTGAGACGCGAAGCTGGTGGAGCGATGAAGACATGCCACTCGGCGAGATGACCGAGCGCTGGGTGGAGCAGACTTTCGACGTTCCGCTGCATGTGCCGATTGTGGCGGTCGAGGCTCGGCTTGAGGGCTTTGATGTGACTTTGAGTTTGGGTGTGGGTGAGAATCCGGAGAAGTCGATTCCATGGCCATTCGAGCCCCGGCTGCTGCAAATGCTGGTGGACCACGGGCTGCGTGTGCTTGTCGATACCGGTGCCGGCGGAGAAGAAGCAGAGCGGGTACACCGGGCGATCGCGCAAGTGAAACCGGGCGCGAGCGGCAGTGTTACCCCTTACTACGGGAGCTTCAAGGAGTTTGCCAGCGAGATCAACGCGAGCCAACTCTACATCGGATATGATTCGGCGGGCGGGCATGCTGCGTGCGCCTTGGGCATACCGGGATTGCTGCTGTTTCGAGGCTTTCCAAATGAGCGCTTTATGATTCGCTGGATCCCGTGGGGAGATGGTGAACTCGAAGTTCTCGATGCCGAAGAAATGTCTGTGGACGTTGCTCTCGACCGCGTGCAAGAGGCAGTTGAGGCCGTGTTTTCGGGAGAAGGCTCGCCGGACGACGAAGACGACTTCGACGAAGACGGCCTCGAAGACGACGATCCGAAACCCACGCGCTGAAATATACTTGAGCGCGAGGCCTAATATGCGGAATGTAAAAATGTTGCTATTGCTCGGAGTCGCGGTTAGCGGTCTGGCGCAGACGAAGTCGCCGCGTAAGCTGATCACTTCGCTTGAGGGGAAAGACCTTTATGTTGCCTACTGCGCTTCGTGCCACGGCATGGACGCCAAAGGCAAGGGGCCTGTGGCTGCGGTCCTGAAAGTGGAAGTCCCCAACCTTACACTGATCCAGAAGAGGCGTGGCGACAAGTTCCCGGTTGCCGATCTGGAGAAACTGATTATGGGAGAAGTTGATTTGCGTGCAGCCCACGGCTCACGCGAGATGCCCGTTTGGGGGCCTGTTTTCCGACGCGTGGAGAAAGACCAGGACTTGGGTCTGGTGCGGGTGCGAAGACTGGTGGACTATCTAAAGACGTTGCAAACTCGTTAGAGGCGAGGCCATGCGCTGCTCCGATCTGATTCGGCTGTAAGCTTAGGTTCATGATTTGGAGCAGACGTAACGCAATCGCGCAAGCCTTGGGTGCCGGGACATATTTGGGTGGCCAAAGAGGATTTGCGAAAGCATCGCAGCCTGCGACGGCTCTCGACTTTGCGATGCCCGAGCATGCGTGCGATTGCCATACCCACATCTTTGGAGACGTGAAGAATTTTCCGCTCTTCGCGGGGCGGAGCTATACGCCCTCCACCGCATTGCCGCGCGAGATGTCCGCGCTGCACCGGAGCTTGCGCGTGGAGCGCGTGGTGATTGTCACGCCCAGCATTTACGGGACGGATAACTCGTCGACGGTTTACGGAATGAAGGCGCGGAGGGGGACTTCGAAGGGCATCGCGGTGATCGACGAGAGGACGACAGAGGCAGAGTTGGATGCGATGGCGGCGGCGGGCTTTTGCGGCATTCGGCTGAATCTTGCGACAGGGGCGAGTGTCGATACGGCAGCGGCGAGGCGGCGGCTGGAAGCGTCAATCGATCGCGTGAAGGGTCGGGGCTGGCACATTCAGATCTACGCGAGCCTCGGGTTGATCACCAGCGTAAAGGATCTGATTCTTGCGTCGCCCGTTCCGATTGTGATCGATCATGTCGCAGGTGCCAAGCCGTCGCTTGGAGTTACGCAAGCGGGCTTCGATGTGCTGCTTGAAGCGGTGCGATCGGGCAAGGCCTATGTGAAGATTACTCATCGGTACATTCCCTCGGGCAAGCCGCCGGACTATGCGGATGCAGCGCCTTTGGCTAAAGCCCTGATCGAGGCGAATGCGGATCGAATTCTCTGGGGCACCGATTGGCCGCATCCAGATGCCGATGCGCATCCCGGCCGCAAGCCGACTGATGTGTCGCCCTTGCTTGCGATCGACGATGGGCTGTTGCTGAATCGCTTTGCGCGCTGGGTGGGAAGTGCCGCTTTGCTCCAGAAGATCCTTGCGGAGAACCCGCAGCGGCTGTATCGCTTCTAGGGTATGATTCCGGCTATGCTCCGCCGCGATTTTGTGAAGACTACGGCACCCTTATTCGTGCCAGCCGCCGCCCTCGGCTATCAAGGGAAAGTGCCTGCCAGCAGGCGAATCACCGTGGGTGTGATTGGTACCGGGAACCAGGGCTTCAACGACATGAAGAACTTCTTGCGCGACGAGCGCGTACAGGTGGTTGCGGTCTGTGATTTGAACCGTATGTCGCCCGGATATTGGGATGGTGCCATCGCGGGCAGAGAACCGGCCCGGAGCTTTGTGGAGTGGCATTACGGGCGGGACAAGCGGAGCGGGGTTTACAAGGGTTGCAGCGCTTATGAGGATTATCGCGATGTCTTGCGGCGCGCTGATATTGATGCAGTGGTGATTGCGGTGCCCGATCACTGGCATTCAATTCCCGTGATTCAGGCGGCTAAAGCGGGCAAGGACATCTACGGCGAGAAGCCATTGGCGCTGACGATTTCAGAGGGACGCGCCATGTCGGATGCGGTGCGCGACAACAAGCGCGTTTTTCAATGCGGGAGCCAGCAGCGATCCGATGTGCGCTTTCGCAAGGCTTGCGAGATTGTGCGCAACGGGCGCATAGGGAAGTTGCACACGGTGCTTTGCGGCTTACCCGGAGGCACTCCAGACTTTGGGCGCACGCAGCACCGGCAAGATCCAGAACCAGTGCCGGAAGGATTCAACTACGATATGTGGCTGGGCCCTGCGCCTGAAGCGCCATATGCTCCGGGCCGCTGCCATGTGAACTTCCGTTGGATTCTCGATTACTCGGGTGGGCAGATTACGGATTGGGGCGGGCATCATCCGGACATCGCGCACTGGGGCATGGGGATGGAGTTGTCGGGGCCGGTTGCAATCCGCAACGGACAGGCGAGTTGGGCGAGAGAGAAGTTATGGAATACCGCGACCGACTTTCAATTTGAGGCGCTGTATGCGAACGATGTGAAGATGATTTACTCGAGCCGGGTACGGGGTGGCGTTACTTTTCAGGGAAGCGAAGGATGGGTTTGGGTGAACCGGGGAGGGATCGAGGCGAGTCCGATGACGCTGCTCGACTATGAGCCAGGTACGAATGAAATTCAACTTTACCGGAGCGCGAATCACACGAGCAATTTCATCGACTGCGTGATCTCGCGCAAGGAGACCGTGGCTCCGATCGAGCAGGCCCACCGGTCGATCACGGTGGCGCATCTGGGGAATATCAGCTTGCGGCTGGGCAGGGATTTGCGTTGGGATCCAGTGGCGGAGCGCTTTCTCAATGACGAAAAGGCGAACGAGATGTTGTCGCGGCCAGTGCGTAAAACCTGGGCGATCTGATGGCGAAAAAACTCGTTGTCTTGGTTGGGTAAGTCGTGGTGCTTGCCGGGCTTGTTACCTTGATCGCGATGTTGCTGCCCAAGGGTGGCCCGCGCAACGACTACCGTCTTGGTAGCGATAACATGCGCATCGGAGACAAGTTTGCGACGCTGCTGATCGCGTGGAACGGCCGCGCGGCTTTTTCAGCAACCTCCAGAAGCGGCTCAACTATGGAATCGATCTCGTATTGCATGAAGCCGCCGATCCAGACCGGGTGGAGGTGCTGACGATCACGGAGCGCAGCGAGGCGTTTAAATTGCGCAATCAGGCGAAGCTGATTGGTTTTGATGGGAGGCATCTTTGGGTGTTCGGGCATACTTTGGTGGGGCTCGATTTATCGAGGCGACAGCGGGTTGGTTTTGCGGACTTGTCGAAGGCGAATCCAGCGCTGTCGCAACATTGGGTAGAAGAATCAAAAGTTTATAGCTTGGATGTCCTTGCCCCGAAGTTAAGACAGAGCGTGGCGGATGCGCGCAAGTCTGAGCTGGATCCGGGGACGCTTGTGGCGGCAAGGTACGAAGATAAGCCACAAGAGCAAGCTAGTGTAGTGCTTCGCTAATCGTAACCATGATGGTAGTTCCGACGCCTCTACAATTGAGGTGCTGGACTCTTATGCGCGTGGCTCCGCCAATCGAACTCTCCGCTGAACAGCGAA
>JBKJSR010000757.1:0-13796 GCA_046594355.1 Bryobacter sp. | reverse complement strand
CGAAGGGAGGCATTTCGAAGACGCCCATGGGACCGTTCCAGATAATGGTACGGGCCTTGGTGATCTCGGTAACGTAAATGGCAATGGTCTTGGGACCAATGTCGAGGGCCATCTGGCCGTCGGGAATTAGCTCGACGGTTTCGTTGCCGGCGTCCGCCTTGAACTCGGGGCTAACGACGTGATCGATGGGGAGGATGAGTTTTCCGCCGGCGTTGGCGAGCAGCTCTTTGGCGAGCTCGAGCTTGTCTTCTTCAACAAGGCTCTTGCCGATGGGAAGACCCTGGCTTTTGAGAAAGGTGTAGGCCATGGCACCGCCGATGAGCAGCTTGTCGGTGACCTTGAGGAGATTTTGAATCACTTCAATTTTGTCGCTGACTTTCGCGCCGCCAATGATGCCGATTGCGGGACGTTCGGGATGGGCGGTGACCTTGGTGAGGTATTCGAGCTCTTTGTCCATGAGAAGGCCGGCTGCGGCCTGCGAGACGAATTGGATGATGCCGACGGTGGAAGCGTGGGCGCGGTGGGCGGTGCCGAAGGCATCGTTTACATAGACGTCGCAGAGGGCCGCGAGCAGTTTTGAGAAGGCGGGATCGTTGGCTTCTTCTTCCGCATGGAAGCGAAGATTTTCAAGAAGAAGAACTGCGCCGGGAGCGGGTTTCAACGCTTCCACTTCTGAGCCGATGCAATCGTGCGCCATGGCGACGGGGAGCTTTAAGAGGCCACTGAGGCAAGCCGCTACGGGAGCGAGACTCATCTCAGGATTGCGCTTGCCCTTGGGCCGGCCGAGGTGGCTGGCGAGAATGACAGCGGCACCCTGCTCGAGGGCATATTGAATTGTAGGAAGCGAGGCGCGAATGCGCTTGTCGGAAGTGATTTCCTTGCCGCCGGAAGCGAGAGGAACGTTGAAGTCAACGCGAATGAAGACAGTCTTGCCCTTGAGATCGAGATCTCGAATCGATAGTTTTGCCATGGATAAACTATCAGTTTAACGCGAGCTTTACTTTTCGCCCCTGGGAAGAAAGCGGGTATCGGGGGCAAGGCCGGCAATACGCCAAGCTTCAAGCAGCGCACCCGAGGCTGGGCTATAGAGCGGTTCGACGAAGCTGTTGGTATCTTCGAGACCGATCAACATTTCGAAGCGGGTACGCAGGATGACGCTGTTGTAGACATTGCCGACGGGGCAAACGGTTGCAGCTTCACCGGGCTGGAAGATTGCGCGGCGCACACACATGGCGAAAGAGGCAAGCTGCTGGGCGGCACGGTTGAGGATTTCAATCGCAACGGCATCGCCTTCGCGGGCGGCTTCGTCCACGAGCTTCGAATAGGAAGCGATCAAGGGCCGGGGATAGTCGTTTGTATAGAAGCGGTGCATGACATCGTTGGCATCCGGCGCACCGGTCGCTTCGATCAGCCTGGCACGGAGCGTGGTGGCGGGGCCCCAACGTTCTTCCATACGCAGGGCAGCGCGCACGGCTTCGCGAGTGATGTCGAAGCCACCGCCTTCGTCGCCGAAAATGTAGCCCCAACCGCCTACGCGGCCAAGTTCGCCGAGAGAATTTCTACCATAGGCGATGGTGCCGGTGCCGGAGACGACGATGATGCCTGGGTGGCCGCCCGTCGCTCCAACGAGCGCGATCAATCCATCATTTGTGATTTCGAATTGGTCGGCCGAGACCAGCTTGCGGACTAGTTCCTCTTTATCTTTGGGGCCGCCACTAAAGCCAAGACTGGCGGCGCGGAAGTGGAGTTTCCCGGGCGGGATTTGCGCTTGCGACGCGGCACCTTGCAGGCAGCCGAGAATGGCATTTTCGAATTTGACGCGGCCATCGCCGGTCTTGATGTGGTTGCAGGGGCCACCTTGACCAATGCCAAGTACACGGCCTTCGTCATCGCCAATGATGGCGGTGGTGCTCGATTGACCACCATCGACACCGAGGAAGTATTGGGACATCGTTTATTGATTCTCCGCTTTCCAAAGATAGATTGACGATGTCCCGGCTGTGAGCAGCCAGCCGGGGATCACATAGAAGACTGCGCTCATTGGCGCAAGAAGCCGGCGCGCAAGAGGCTGATGCCGGAATCGCTGTCGAGTTCGAGCAGAGTTGCCGTGCCAGCGACGAAATCGCCGGCTGCGACGGGTGTCTCGAAGTGTGATGGGCCGTCTGCGTTGAGCTGCCCCACCAGACGTCCATTCACCTTGAAGCGGACGGTTTGCGCCGTTGTGGAAACGAAATCTACGCTGAGCTTGTTGCCCACAGGATTCACGATCAGGAAGCGGAGGGCGGCCTTCGCTTCGACCTTCCGCTTCTCGCCATCGAAGGCTGCGGGACTTACGCCCCAGGCGCATTGCGACAGAGCGAAGGCATCCTTCATGTCGATGTAGGATTTTAGTCCACGGGCATCGGGGCCAGTGTCTGCCCGCCTTGCGCGAGAGGGAGCGTATTGATTAGGGAAGTCGATACAACTGGTGAAGAGAAGCGCGAGGAGCAAAAGCGACTTAGGCATTCTTGTCCTTGGCATAGCAGATTGAATTCAAAGGGCAGCTATGGCATTTGGGGTTGCGAGCGGTGCAATGACCGCGGCCGTGATGGATCAACTGATGACTGAACTGAATCCAGCGCGATTGAGGAAGGAGCTTCACAAGATCGCGTTCGATCTTGACTGGGTCTATCTCGCTGGTGAGGTCGAGGCGCTGTGAGATACGGGACACATGAGTATCCACAACCACGCCGCTGGCAATGCCGAAGGCGGTGCCGAGAACGACATTGGCGGTCTTGCGAGCGGCTCCGGGGATGGTGAGCAGCGCTTCGATGCTGGTTGGAATCTGGCCATTGTATACTTTCAAAATCCGCTTGGCGGCGGCGATGATGTTTCTGGACTTGTTGTTATAAAAGCCAGTGGAATAAATGTCTTTGCCAAGAGCTTCCGGTGTTGCGGCGGCGAAATCTTCCATCGCCGGATATTTAGCGAAGAGGCCGGGAGTGACCATGTTCACGCGCTCATCGGTACACTGGGCGCTCAGGATGGTGGCAACCAGGAGTTGCCAGGGATTGGAGTGGTAGAGGGCGCAAGTGACGTTGGGGAATACCCGATCGAGGATGACCAGGATCTGCTCGAGGCGGGCCCGCCTATCGAGCTTGGTACGGGGGCGTTTGGGAGTTGTGACAGAAGCAGGCATGCGAAACTAGCAGCATAACATCGGCTTACTTTCCTTACATTCTTTTGATGCTTTCTTCGGTCTGGCTGCTTGGCTTACCGGGGGATTGGCTGCTCGACGATTTCTCGCTATTGCAGTTTGAATTCCCTACCCTGCTGCGACCGAGGCCGTTGAGCTATCTCAGCTTCTGGTTGAATTTCCAGTTGAGTGGTGCGGAGCCGTGGGCGTTTCGTTTGACCAATATCGTGCTGCACGCAGTGGGAGTGCAGTTCTGTTACCGGGCTTTGCGGAGGCTGCTGGGAGAGCGCCGGGCACTGTTTGCCGCCGCTATATTTGCCGTGCATCCGATGCAGGCGGATGCGGTTCTTTACATCTTCGGCAGACCCGTGGTGTTGATGGGTTTGTTCGTGTGGATTGCGCTGGACCGTTGGCTTGCCGGCAGGCCGTGGGCGACGGTAGGCTGCTTTGCACTGGCGCTGGCCGCCAAGGAAGAAGCGATTGTTTTCCCATTGTTTCTGGTCGCCCTGCACTTTTCGATGGCAAGCGAATCGGCGAGATGGAAGCCGATCCTTGCGATGTTTTTGCTGGCCTTCGCGGCTGGGGCCGGAGTTACATTTGCGACCGCAAAGGTGGCTGGTTCTGGTGCTGGAATACAAGCGGGGATCAGTGCGCTGGCTTACCTGGCAACACAGCCAAAGGTCCTGGGAATCTACCTGCAGCAGGTAGTTTTCCCTAACTTTTTGGGATTTACAATACAGCCTGAGTTGTGGCCTGAGAGTGCCGCCTGGTTGTGGCTGATCCCGCTAGCTGGTTTGTTTGCAGCGGGGCTAGCCAGGATTCGAACAGGATGGCCGTTCTGGATACTTTCCGCGTGGGTATTTTTGCTGCCCACTTCCAGCGTGTTTCCACTCGCCGAGCTGTTGGCGTTTCGACGGATGTACCTGCCTTTGGCTTTTTTGGCTGCGGCGGTGCCGACAGTGCGGACAGCCTGGCTGACGGTTGCCGTCATTGCATTCACGACAGTGACGGCGCACCGCAGCTTCAGCTTGTACCGCGATCCCGCTGCGCTTTGGCGGGCGACTCTTGCCAGTCAACCCGAAGAGCTGCGCCCACTGCTGCAATATTGCAAGTACATTTCCGCCGCTGCCGCCCTTGAGGAATTGTTAAAGCGCCCGATGCTCGCGCAACACGCGGGCTACCAGACCGAACTGGGGCGTGTGTACCTTGACTTGCGGCGTCCTGCCGAGGCCTTGAACGCATTTGGGCGAGCGCTTGCGATCGAGCCTGAGAAGGCATCGAACGTATACAACCGTGGAGTTGCCTTGGCCGCCCTTGGCCAGAACGAAGCCGCAATTCTCGATTTCAAAGCTGCGCTTGCAATCGACCCGATTCACCAGCCGGCGCACGAAGCGCTCACAAAGCTGGGCGTTGCTATTCCGTCGAAGTCAGCTCAATGACCGGCTCAAGGAATTGCCAGTCGGGCATTTCGAAGAACTTGCGCTTCTGGATGAATTCCGTTACCAACACTTCTTTGGCACTGTAGCCGGGAACACTGGAAACACGAAACTTGAAGGTGCAGGCCGGAGTATCTTCTGCGGCACCTTTCACTCGTAGCGTGATCGTTCCTTCAATGTCAGTCATGTCCACTCCACCGTGATTGACCGCGAGGAATTGGACCTGAAGCTTTTTGCCTGCGGCTTCGCCAATGCGGAAGCCTGTAAGTTCGAGGTACTTCTTGTAGGGATTGCCGGCGGCGTTCGCCTTGGCAAGAGCGGCGGTCTTTGCCTCGCTACCACCCACCTTTTCCCGATTGCGCTGGCTGTACCAGACGACACTCATGGCAATGACAGCGACAGCGGCAAAAGCGAGCAGGGCGGCGAGCCAGGAAGGGATGCTGCGATTTGGATGATCGTCGGCACCGACGTAGTAGACGGGCTGCGGAGGAGGAGGGGGCACGGGCTGAGGCGGTGCCTGTGGCTGCACGTATTGGGGTGTTGGTAGTGGAGCTTCTTGTACAGGAGCGGCGTATTGCCCTTGCGGCGGCGCCTGGTATTGAGCAGGCGGTCCTACCGGCACTGGAGGAAGCGGCTGCGAAGGGCCCCTGGCGGCGTCCGCGCAAAATGGGCATTCATTGTAGGAAGGTCCAACTTCTCTTCCACACTTGGGGCAGATCCATGTAAACATTTTTTGTGTAATCCAAAGTGTATCGCTGTCGCCGTTCTAAATTGAAAGAAAGACATGCGATTTCTCAGACGTCCACAGGCGGGTAGCCGTTCCATCGCTGTTTTTTGCGGCGCGTTTCATCCGCCAACGATTGCTCATCTGGCGTTGGCCGATGCGGCTCGCGAGCGCGTCGATGAAATTTTGTGGGTGATGCCGGAGACCTTTCCGCATAAGCAGTACGATCGCGTAAGCATTTTGCAGCGGCTACGGCTGGTTCTTGAGGCAACCGCGGATCCCGTCGCGGTGGCAAGCGAGAGCTTGTTCTTTTCGATTGCGGCGGAGGCGGAGGCGACTTTGGCCGGCTGCAAGATCCACTTGCTGATTGGGGAGGATGGGGCCAGAAGAATTGTCGAGTGGGATTACGGCCTCGACACCGCGCGGCATGCTTTGTTTCTCGAAGAAAACTTTCTCAAGTACCCGCTGTTGAGCAGTCGGCGACAGGATGATTGGGCGCTACCGGAAGGTCTTCAGGGGTGCGTGGAATGGCTCCCTATCAAAGCTATGCACGGCTCGATCTCTTCCACAGTCGTGAGGCAACGAATTGCCGAAGGGCAAGACTGGACAGATCTGGTGCCAAAGAGCATCCACAAAAAGGTGGCGGAGTTTTATGGCTCGGTGGGTATGGCAAGCGGCCAGTAGGGGGGCGTGAGTGTCTTGCGTTTGGACTCGCCCGACTCAAGCACAAACTTGCCCTGCTTGACGCGCAGCCTGGTTTCTTCCTGAGGCGCGTCTGCGATCGCGACAGTGCCTTCGCCCTCGAGACTGTCCAGCCAATCGTCCACGAGGGACGAACTTTTGAGCGTGCCGCTGAAGGAAGCGGTGCCTGTCTCAAGCGGCCAATTACCGATGACTCCCGTGAACTGGTAGCCGGGTACGGGCAGCCAAAGTTCTGCACTCAATCTACCTTGGACGGTTGCTGAAGCCGCCTGTGTCGGCAAAGAGAATTCGGAGGATTCAATCGTGGCATCCAGACTGGTTCCTCTCCATTTACAGCGCAGATTGAGCGGCTGAAAAACTCCCGAGCCAAATTGAAAAGTCTTGATGCGGATACGGCCTGCCACATTTCGCGCACGCAGCCAGTCTGGCATGGTGGCACGGCGCAAGCGCATCTTTTCGAGGAGTCCGGCGGGAGGCCGGTGTGCGCTTTGCAAAATGCGGTTGAGATTGGCCGCACCCGCTTCGCTCACAGTCAGATCCACTTCAGCAGCTTTCGCACTCAGAGGAAAGTAGGTGGCTTCGCCTTCGAGCTCGATGGAATCCCATTCGGCGCGCATCCGCCGGATGTCGACCCGGTTGGGGTCAAAGCTGATGGAAGCGGTGGAAATTTCAACCGGCCCTGGAATGCCCTCAAGGTCGACGGCACTGTTGCTAACGCTCAAGCTACCGCTCCAGGCACCAGGATCGGAATCTTCGGCACGCTCGTAGCGCATATTGCCTTGCCAGCTGCCTGTCTGAGCGCTGGACAAGATGGGAAGAGTTGAGGCACGTAACATAAGCCCGAGTCCAGTCTTGAGGCCTTGCACGCTCAGCAATTGCGTAGCAAGTGCAACTTTAAGTGCACCACTGCGGGCATTCCAGTCTGCCGTCATGACTGCGCTTTGGGACTCGCCAACGCGGATTTCAGTTGAAGCAAGAATCCAGCGCGATCCCTCGACCACTGCCTGGGCCGTGCGGATCTCGAGGTTTGGCTGACCGGGAAGATCAAGCCGTGTATCGTCAAACCAGATCATGCCTTTGGCGGGCACATCCTCTTTACTTGGCCAGGAGTAGCCGATCACTCCATTGAATTTTCCCTTGCCACGAACGCCTTCGGGGAGCCTGGCACCGGCTTCCCGCCCAAGGTCGAGGAGTTTGGTCAGTTCGACGTTGCGAAGTTCGAGCAACAAGGCACCTTTCGGTTCCTGGAAGAAGTCGCGGGCCCGCATCCGGACCCGCACGGCATCGCCGCCAACCGTATCGAGAGAAAAGCGCTGGCCGGGCAGATCGAGGTTGCCCGCAAGTACGAGCCGATTGCTATTGCCGGCAAAAGGAAGAAACGATTGGGGCTCGAGTCCTTCAAACTGAAGGCCGGCTTCCAGACGAGCTTTGCTCCAGGGGCCTTTTAAGCGGCCTTTGCCGGAGAGCTTACCAACGAAATCGACACCCCGGGCACCGAAGAAAAAATTGAAGGCATGGATCGAACTCGGCTGGAGTTCGACATCAAAGTCGAGCGATGGTTCAGTGCCGGCAAGAGCATGCACTTCGCCGCGCAAGGAGAAAGTGCCAAAGCCCTGGGCACCGCGATCGGTTCGCGATGGAGAGGCGGAAACAAATATCTTGACGTCTCCCTGAGCCGTGGGAGCACTAATGTCGACCAATGCGTTGGCTAGATAGAAGGCGCTCTTTGCATCGCCCTGTTTGAAGTTCAATCTTCCACTACGAACTTCAAGCTCGGGTGGGCGGAGTGCAGTACCGGCAAGACTCTGCACATTCCATCCCTTGGGGCCACGCATCAGATTCACGCTGGGCTCGGTGAGACGGATGCGGCTTGCTTCAAGGCGCCCGGACAGCAAGCCCAGAATGGAAGGCTGCACTTCGAGCACGGTAACGTAGGCAAAAGGCTCCAGCGAGAAATTCGGATCTTCGCCAATGATCACGTCGTCGGCCAGCAGCGCGGGTGTAGGGAGAATGCGGAAATGGGTTTCACCCTGGATGCGCACGGGGCGGGAAAGGGCGAGCTCAAGGGAATGTTGCAGCCGCTGCTTCAGCGGCCCTGCGCTGAAGTAAGGAACTGCAAGGGCAAGACAAAGAAGACTGATACCCGCGATCCACCATTTGCGTTTCATGCGGACTCGTGCCACCAGCTCAAGAGCTTTTCGTAGTCATCCGGCGTATCGCAATCTTCGGCCACGGCACGGTCTTCGACATCCAAATAGGTTGCCTCAAAACGGCTCAGAACCGCTTTGGCATTTTCGCCCGGACGAGCATGATTTAGGGCTTGAATCGCCGGTGTCCGGATGAGTACCGGATGACCGCTTTGTCCGCGCCAACGGGGCTTGACAACCGCTTGCTCCTTTGCGGCGAAAAGCGCCTGAATGGTAGAGCGCTGCACGCCGGCGAAATCCACGGGGCTGAACAGAACCGAGCTTGCCTGACCGCATTGTGCAAGGCCCGTGCGGAGACTGCTCAGCATCCCCTCCTCGTGGCTCGCGTTCCAAACAAGCTGCGGTGAGTATTGCGGCAAAGCGCTGGCAATCCGGTCATGATGAGCACCGGTCACAATCCACACGGGATCACAGAATTCGGAGAAGAGCTTAAAGAGCCGCTCCGCCATGCCGATGCCGCCCAATTCCAGCAAAGCCTTGGGCTGCCCCATGCGGCTCGACGCGCCACCGGAGAGCACAATCCCGCAGGTCATTTGAGAACGGCTGCGCTATCGCCGGTGGCAAAGATACCCTTGGCCAGGGTCTTCCATTTTGGGTCGGCATTGCGGCGGACGGCGATCATCTCGGCGGCAACGCTGACGGCAATTTCTTCGGGCGTAATTGCGCCGATCTCAAGACCCATCGGGGCGTGGACGCGCTCGAATGTTTCGCGGCTCATGCCTTCTTTTTCGAATTCGCGCATGACGGCGATGACTTTGCGTTTCGATCCGATCATGGCAATGTAACGGGCTTCGGTCGTGACCGCCCAGCGGAGCACGCGCATGTCGTCGCGATGGCCGCGAGTGACGATGACGATGTAGCTGGAGCTGTGTATCGCAAGCTGGTTGAACACTGCTTCGTATTCTGCGGCGATCACTTCGTCCGCTTCGGGGAATCGCTCGCGGCTGGCGAAACTTTCGCGGTTGTCGACGACCGAAACGCCAAAGCCGGCCATTGCAGAAACCTTGGCGAGACTCTTCGAGATATGTCCGGCGCCGAAAATGTAGGCGTGGGGGCGAGGCACGATCGCTTCAATAAATACGTTCAACTGACCACCGCAGATCAGGCCGTTGTCATAGGCGGCGTCCTGGCCGAGGTTAAAGCTGAGGTGGCGGGGCTTTTCCGTTTCGATCACCTCGCGGGCGGCGTTCCAGACTTCGGCTTCCACACAGCCTCCGCCAATTGTGCCAATGAAACTGCCGTCTTCGCGGACCAGAATCTTGGCGCTTTCATAACTTGGAATCGAACCATTTACTTCTACAATCGTCGCCAGGGCGCACTTCTGGCCAGTCTTGCGCAAACGTACAATCTCTGAAAACAAATCCATGCCATTCTGATCTTAACGCTCTCCTCTGGAATCCTGTGAAACAACAAGCACTCATCTTCGATATGGACGGCGTGATCGTCGATTCCATGCCATTTCATGTCCGGGCATGGGAGCTCTATCTTGAGCGGATGGGCCGGGACGCAAGTGCCTTGAATTCCAGAATGCATGGCAAACATAATGACGAACTTCTCCGGGAATTTTTCGGGCAGGAAATCACACTCGCTGAAATACAAAGAATGGGTGCCGAAAAGGAAGCGCTTTACCGGGAGTTGATTGCACCAGAACTGGAAGCGCAACTGGTACCCGGCATTCGGGATTTCCTGCAGCGGTACCGGCATCTGCCCAAAGCGGTTGCATCCAATGCAGAGGCCGCCAATGTGGACTTTGTACTGGATCGGGCGGAGTTAAGGCCGCATTTCGTTCATGCCATGAATGGGCAACAGGTCCGATTTGGCAAGCCGCATCCGGAAATATATACAAAAACCGCAGAACTCTTGCGAATAGCGCCTGAAAGCTGTATAGTTTTTGAAGATTCCCAGACTGGAATTGACTCTGCTCTTGCTGCTGGAATGAGGGTTGTGGCGATAAATTCCCATCGGACTACCCTCATTGGACAAGAGATAGAAGTCGATGATTTCCTAGATACTCGCATTCTGCCATGGCTCGAACAAACTATATAACGCTCTCGCTCCTTTTATCGTTTACGGGGTCTGTCTTCGGGCAGACTGTCCAGGCGGAAGCCCGCAGTTTACGGCTTGTCTCGATCAGCGAGGCGGCAGAACGCATTGGTCCAGACTTTAGGCCACGCCTGCTGGGAGAGTCAGTCCGCGTCCAGGGGATTGTACAGACCTCATTACTCGAAGCACCGGATGCTACTTACTTGCCCATTCTGGACGCGCAGAGCAAGAGTGAAGGCCTGATGCTGGTCTTTTCGGGCGACAACGAATCGAAGCGATCCCTGGGATCGGAAATCAGTGCCGGAACACGAATCGAAGCACAGGGAATTGTTAGTCTTCACAACGGGCAGGCGGTTGTGAAGCCAATCGAGATCAAAGTAATTGGCAAAGGTGCATTACCACTTCCTCCCGTACTTAACCCGAACGCATCGGCGAGCTTTCAATACGCAGGAATGCTTGTCAAGGTTGAGGGAGAGGTGTGGGAGTACCGTGAAGCGAATCGCGGCGACTTACTGGAATTTCGAGACAACGGCAAAACAATCCGCGTATTTCTACCGCTGATGAAGGGCACTATGGAGAGGCCGCTCTCGGTCTACCATCGCGGAGATCGAATTCGAGTACAAGGATTAGTAAGCCAATTTTGTTTGAGTCCTCCCTACAACCGCTACTTTCAACTTCTGGTGGCGAACCCAAATGACATTGAGTTGATAGAGCCCCGGCCGGCGGTGCCGCCACAGGTCGTGCCCGCAACAGCTCTGCTAATCCTGCTGGGAATTGTTGCCGCCTGGTATTTCCAGCAGCGTTCGCGGAATCAGAACCGCGTCGTGCAGAAAATACTCCAGGCAAGCGAAGAAATGTATGGGTCGGGCACGGCCAGAGAAGTAGCCGAAATTTTGCGAAGCCGACTGCTTGAACTTCTTCCAGCAGAAAGCGTAAGCGTTTACCACTACGACCCCACGCGGAAAAGTATCGAGCGCATTCCAGACAACCTAAGCTCCACCATGCATTCGTTCCATATCGACGAGTGTTACTCGGCAGTGGAAAACGGCATTGCCCTTGCGGTACGGAACAAAACGCTTTTGCAATTCACCGATACAGCATCCGCCGATCTGTTGCATCCAAAAGAAGACACCGCCTGTTCGCTGCTCGTGATTCCGATGCGGAACCGGAATGAGGCGAGAGGCGCAATCGTTGTAACTGGAAGCCCGGGCAGGCAACTATTAACGGAAGCGCTTTACGCTGCGGCGCAGCATCTGGCAAACGACGCCTGTCAGTATTTTGAGGGACTCGAACAGATTGCATTGAGGGAACAGATCCACCGCAGCGAGAAACTTGCTGTGGCCGGGCAGTTGATTCATGGCGTGATCACTGAATTGAATGTTCCGCTTGAAAAGATCCGTGAACTTACAGCGGCTATGCCGGAAACCGACGCTGCGGCCATTCACGCCCAAGTCCAGAAAGCCAGCGAGACGGTTAGGCGAATCATCTCAGTCGCAAGAGCGGAGCAGATCGATGCGCAACCCGTTGATTTGCGTTTTCTCTTTCAGAAACTCGTGGAGGAAATGGAAGAAGATTTACGCAAAGCTCAGGTTGAAAGCCAAGTAAATTTGTCGCCGGAGAGCCTCTACGTGCTGGGTTCGCAGGAGCAACTGGCGAAGGTCTTCGAAAATCTTTTCCTCCATGCTAAAGCCGCCGCCACTTACTCGCTGGAACATCTGTTCATCCTGAATTTGAACCGCATTGGCCGGAGCGCGATGATCGAAATCGAATTCTCCGGACCGTTTGGCGAAGGCGAGGGACCGGATTTCAGCGGAGTTGCGCTTGGCCTCGCGATCAGCCGCGGACTGCTGCAATCTTACGGAGGCGAGATCCGTTTCACGACGATTCGCACCGGCCGCTATCGATATGAAGTTGAATTACCGTCGCTCAGTTCCAGCCCTACGGAAGACTTTCCTAACTCGATGAAGTTTGCTCCACAGCGTGGAATGATCACGGCTTTGCTCGTGGAGCCGGAAATGCAGTGGCAACGGAAAATGCTCTCCATTTTTGGTGAATTGAATCACCGGCTGATTCCTGTAACCAATATTGATGAAGCAGCGGATCTGGCGGAGAAAATGCACTTTGACATCGTATTCTCCAGCGCTCGTCCATCTGGGGGCACTTGGGCAGAGTTGTTCCACCGTGTACATCACAGGACTCCGCACTTCGCTCTATTGAGCGAAAGTGCGGAAGTACAAAGTGCCGATATTCTCGATGGCTCGTCTTCTTCGATGCTTCGTAAACCTTTTGAAGAATCCGACATCGTCAGTTTGCTCGAAAGGATCCAGAAAAACGGGCCTGTCGGCAACCGGGCTTAGAAAGCCATCCTAAGGTTTAACTGGACGTAGCGGAAGAAGTTTGTAGGCGGGGTAATTCGGCCAATTGGGAAAAGAGTTGCTGAGGGAGTCGGTGGGAGTTTGGCTGCTATCGGAGGAAGCGACGTAGTCGGTCTGCCGGTTGTCGCCGACCGGTGCCCTGGAGATGCTGTAAACGTCACGGATGGTGGTCTAAGGTTCCACTGTGAATCAACATGACGGCCCCCTGGGTCGGCACAGAGGGGGATGAAAAAAAGCCGAAAAAATACCTGCGGTCAGAAGTCTAAATCCAATGGCATCAGGCATTTGAGTATTTTTGTTTTCGAAGGAAGCGACCTCAATGCGGGGCGCACATTTCTTCGTCGGCGGAGAATAACACCCGGTGGGAGCACGACTGATTCCGGCATACTGAAGAGCTCCTTTGATTCCCTGTCCGATTGGATTCGCAATGTCGGCATCGAAACCGGCAAGCAGGTTGTTGTTGCCTTCGCGCATACCCGTCTCGTATTTATAGCGCGAGCCTTCTTGCAAATATACTTCATGATATTCAACCCTCGATCCAGCGTTTGCCTTGGCCCAAACACGTCCAAAGCTCCCAAACCGAGGCTCTTGGCGCTTCGAGTCCACTCACGGGTTAGGTATCTGCGCAGCGGTTGAGTTTCAACTTGGCATTAACAGTGCGGCGGGAGATCTCATAGCGAACAAAGGCTGCTGGTCCTTCGAGTCCGTTCACCGGTTGGCCATTTGCGAAACAGTTGAATTCCTGCCTGGAATCATCGACGCAGCGGGAGAGCTGATCTCAAACAAAGACTCCTGGCGATTCGCGTTCACTCCCGCGTTGGGTATCTGCGCAGTAGTTGAATTTCAATTTGGAATCATCGGCGCAGCGGGAGATCTCATCGCAAACAAAGGCTCCTGGCGCTTCGCGTCCTTGCACGGGTTGGGCATTTGCGTAACAGTTAAATTCCTGCCTGGAGTTATCGGCGCGGCGGGAGACTGTGCGACTGGAGTGATAGTTGACACTTTAGACCGGGAGGTTGGGTGACACATTGACGATCTGCCCGGCTGCTTAGGAAGAAGATAGCGCACTGGTTTTTGGCTTTGGATGGGAGAGGGCAGTGGAACCGCCGCCGTCGTGTGGGAATGTGGAAATCG
>JBKJSR010000756.1:0-15651 GCA_046594355.1 Bryobacter sp. | reverse complement strand
CTTCTCGCTGAACCAAAACACACCCGCTCGACCCAGCCTTAGATATCCCCTCGCCCTTCCCCCGTAAACTCGATCTCGCGGCTGGAGTCCAGAAACTCCCGGATCTTCTCTCGGCTTAGATTCTCGGCATTCTCCATGCGTACTTGCATACGCCAGTATGCCTACTCCACCTTCTCCTTTTTCATGCTCACCTTGCATTGGACAATTCTGGTTACTTTCTGCACTTCGAGTGCGTTAGCACTGGGAGCTTATCGCAGCCCACTTGGAACCGGCCACCTAGAGGTCTCTCCCATCTCTGTAGCGGAGGCCGTGTAATCTGCGGTCGTGGGCCTAGTCGAGGATCGTTGTTCTGATTTGGCCTTTGCCCCAAACGGTTTGGCGACCGACGCCGGTCCAGTAGCCGGCTTCGAGATAGGGTAGAAATTCCGTCAATGCACCTTCGTAGATCGCGTGACCGACGAAACCGCCGATGGGATGATGTTGTCCGGTGTTTTTGCTGGTGCGCGTGCGGTCGATGTCTTCGAGATGGTGCTCGCGCATCAGGATCGCCTGCGCCCGCTCGCCCATCGGTTTGAAATCAATCGCGAGTGGACCAGCGCCATATATTGCGCGCAATGAACTGATGCGGTCACGGAGGCGGGCGAAGAGTATATCGAAGCTGGGGAGCGGTGCGTTCTTGAGTTCTGTCGGGGTGAGGAAATCGACACGCACGAGCGTTGCCGCCTGCACTGGAAGCGCGAGCGAGAGACGCTTGTGTTCGAGGCTCGCGATCGCGAAATCCGGGACCAGAGCCTCGTCAAAAACATGCACGGTGAAGTCGAGTGCAGCGCCGGCCGAGAAGCTTTTTCCGTCTAGCGAAGCGGTGCGCAATACGTAGGGGCGGGGCGGATCTTTGAGGCCGCTGGGGCCGTCTGTGCGGTGGGGCGGGGCGAAGAGTTTTTCGTAGAGCCTGCCTGCAAACAGCGACCTTCCGAATTGCCCGCGAATGAGATTGGCCGCGCCATATGGCGGAAAGGAAATCGCGTTCCTTGTGACCAGGCTGAGCTTGGCTAGAAAGAACGCGAGATCGAGATCGGCTGGATGCGAACTAGAAAAGGAACTTGGCACCAAGTTGAATCTTACGCGACCCGCTGAGCACGTTGTCCCGGATGCGCCCGAAGGTGGTGGCCGTCGCGTTGGTCGTGGGGAAGCCGAAGGTGGGCGTGTTGGTGAGGTTGGTCATGTCGGCGCGGACTTCGATCTTGAAGCGTTCGGTTAACGGCACGCGCTTGAGGAAGGAGGCGTCCATGTTGAACGAGCCAGGCCCGTAGAAACGATTGCGGAACGAAGAACCGTTCGAACCCGCAGCCGGGTTAGTGAAGGCGGCAACCTCTTCGGGAGAGAAGTACCATTTGAGGCCGTCGGCACGTTCCTTGACGCCGCCGAAGCCATCGCACTTGTTGCAGTCTGCCGTCGCTCCGACGACGTTCGTGAATTGATTGAAGCCCGAGTAGACCGTGAAGGGGCGGCCACTGGAGAGTGTCATCAGCCCGGCGACTTGCCAGTTGCCAACGAGGCCATCGAGGAGTCTGCCAGCATTGTCGCCAAAGCGGTGGCCCTTGCCGAAAGGCAGTTCGTAGACCCAATAGCTCTGCACGGTATGGCGGCGATCAAAATCGCTCGGGGCATAATTACCGCGACGGTTGTTGATGTCGAAGGGCGTTGAAGAGCCGGATTGATTCACTCCAGTACCGACCACGGTGAAGGCTGGATCGAAGCTGCGCGTGTCGAGCGACTTGGCCCAGGTGTAGCTGAGTTGGGCCGTAAGGCCGCCACTCATGCGCCGCTCCACCTGCGTCTGGAGGCCATGGTAAGTAGAGAAGTCATTCGAGTCGATGACGTTCACGCCGGTTGCGAATTGAGGAAAGGGGATGAAGAAATAGTTACCGACGCCGGAAGCCTGCGCAATCGGCACACCGCCCACAAGGCGGCGCGAGAGGTCTTGAGCAATCGCGGCGACGGAGTTGCCACGGATGTCGGCGGCGTATTGGGAGCGCAGGAAGGCACTGCCGGTCTGGGTGGCGGCGCGGCGCGGATCGACGGAGAATATCTGATTGATCAGCGGGCTCTCGCCACCGCCGACGGCGACGTTGTAGGCATTGAGAAAGCCGTTGCGGGTGATGTCCACCTGGTTGGCGTTGTAGGCGCCATAGAGGTTGTGAGCGCGGCGGCCGATGTAGTTCACTTCGACGACGGTCTTGGCGGCGACCTGATGCTGGACGCCAAAGCTCCACATGTGTGTGGTTGGTGTTTCGAAGTTGGGGTCGACTACCGTGATGCTTTGCGCGCCATAGGGGCTCGGCTGCGCGAGTACATTCGGGTTGGCGGTAGGAGGCGCGATGTTCTGCAGATTGGTGAGACGGCCACCGGCTTGACCGAAGGCTTCTGTCCGCACGCCCTGCGCCTGACCAGGAAGATTCTGGAAGACGCTGGAGCTGAGCGAGAAGGTGTTGAGGCGATCATAGGCGATGCGATAGTTGGCGCGGATCGCCGTTTTTCCCTTGCCGAAAGGATCGTAAGCGATGCCGACGCTGGGGGCCCAGTTGTTGCGGTCGCTGCGGTAAAGCTTGCCGATTTCCCAACGTGCGACGTTGGTAGGCGGGCCACCGGGGAGGAGATTCTGATCTGGACGACGGATGCGTCCAGAGGGGTCGGAGCCAGGTGTCATCTTCATTTCAAGACGCAGGCCGGCGTCGATCGTGAGACGGCGCGATACCTTCCAGGTGTCTTGCAGGTAGAAGTCGTATTCGTTGAAGAGAGCCTTGAAATTGTAAGGCACGGCGGCGAATTGGTTGCCTTGCGCAACGAAGCCGCGTCCTATGGAGCCGACTCGGCCGAGCAGATAGTTGATGCTCGATTCGAGGTTGGGGCGGTCGTTGGCCTGCTGGATGTCGGCGGGCAAACCGAAGGCGGTGGGGTTGACCGAATTGGTGACTCGCGAGAAGTTGGCGCTGGCCGTGATGTTTTCTCCACCGACGGATCCGCGCACGTCGTTGTGCGTGGCGAGACGGAAGTTGACGCCGAACTTGAGAGCGTGAGCGCCGGCGAAGTAGGAGAGATTGTCAACAAACTGCCAGGTGTTCAGCTTGCGGGCGTTGCCGACGCTGAGTTCCTGCGGGATTGTGACGGGCACGCCGATTGGGCTGAGGTTGATCTTGGTGGGGTCGGCACTCGGGATCTGGAAGTCAAACCCGAAGTAATTGCGTCCAACCACCAGTTCATTCGTCAGGCGCGAAGTAGGGCTGGTACGCCAGTTGAAGGCGTAGTTCTGTGGATCTCGATAGGTGTTCACTGGGCACTCGCCGCCGGGAAAGAAGGGCTGGCCTCCGTTGCCACGATCACAGAGGGTATTCTGACTACCATAGGAGATGCGGGCGAAGATGGTGTTTTTGTCGTTGAGGATGTAGTCGAACTTCAGCGTTGCGTCATTCTGTCGCTCGAACTGTAAAGCGGTGAAGGTGTAAAAGCCAGTATTTAAACCGTCGCCGCCGAAGAAATTGTTGGGCAGCGGAGTGGGATCGACAAGGCTTTTGACGCGGGCGTCGGGACCGAGCCGCTCAGGGTCGCTCGTGAAGATGTTATATGTGCCGATGTTGAGGCCGGCGACGGGATTGCCGCTCGCATCGATCGAGGCTCCGGGTACGCCGGCGGGCTGGTTGCGGCCGTCACGAACATAACGGTAGAGACCTTGGCGAGCCTGTGATGTATAAACGGTGCGATTGACGACGGCGCTCTCGCGGGCTGCGAGACGTTGCAGATTACCGAAGAAAAAAAGCTTGTTCTTCTTGATGGGCCCGCCGATTGAGCCGCCATAAATGTTCTGCACGAACTGGCGCTTGCCGAGGCGGTTGATGTTGTTCTCCCACTCGTTGGCGTTGAGCCGGGGAGTGCGGTAGAAGTAGAAGCCGCTGCCGTGGATTTCGTTGGTGCCGCTCTTGGTAATCATGGCGACTTGAGCGCCGGAATTGCGGCCGTATTCGGCGGTGGCGTTGGAGGTAAGGACCTTGAATTCCGCGAGGCCGTCGGGGTTGGTACGGATGGGGGCAAAGTTGCTGCCGCCGGACGAGGTCTCATTGGCGTCGATGCCGTCGATGGTGTAATTCCAGGCGCGGTCGCGTGCGCCGTTCACGTGCGTGCCACCGCCGGTGTTGGCACCGCTCACGACACCCGGCTGCCGCAGGACGAGATCGAGCGGATTGCGCCCGCGGGCGCCGACGATGGGAAGATCCTGAATGACTCTTTCACTGAAGACATTGCCGATGTTGCCCGAAGTGGAGGTCTGCACCTGTTCATATGCACCGGATACTTCGACGCTTTCGGCGAGAGTGCCTACTTCGAGCGCGATGTTGACGGTGGTGGGCTGGCCGATGCTGACCACGTTGCCCTTGGCGAGAAATTTTTTGAAGCCGCTGGCTTCGACGGCGACGCTGTAAGTACCGATTTGAATCGATTCAAAGAAGAAAGCGCCGTTTTCGCTGGTGCTGGTGGTGAAGGGTTGACCGGTGCCTTCATTTGTCAAGCGCACCGGAATGCCCGGAATTGCAGCCCCCGACGCATCCGTCAGTGTGCCGGTCAGTCGTGATGTCGTGCCTTGGGGGTAGAGGCCGGAACAGGTGAAGACAAGGGCAAACAGAGCCCGTAGACAACTTTTCATATGCTTCGATATTAACGGATCTGTAACTCGAATGCCTAGCTCAAACTGTCGGCCAAACTAAAGATTGGCAGATACAGCGCAATGAGAACAAAGGCCACAAAGGCACCCATGAAAAGCATGATCACGGGTTCGATCAGGCTGAGAACGGCCTGCAGCTTGTTCTGCACGTCTTCTTCGTAGAATTCAGCCACGCTGCCGAGCATGGTGGGCAGTGCGCCGGTGGATTCGCCAACTTCCATCATGTCGACGGCGAGAGGAGGGAAAATGCCGGTTTGCTTGAGGGAATTGGAGAGGGGCTGGCCTTCGCGCACGAGCTGGCTGGCGGTGGCGAGAGCTTTGCGGATCAGAACGCTGGAGACGGATTCGCCCGCCGTGTGGATGGCCTGGAGCAGCGGAATGCCGCCGACGAGAAGAGTGCTCAACACGCGGGCAAGTTGCGCGACCTGAAACTTGGTCCAGATTTCGCCAAAGAGCGGGAAGCCCATCTTCAAGCGGTCGAGGCGCTCCTGCGCCGCCGCCGTGAGCGACCAATAGTAGATGCCGACGCCCGCCGCGACAATGCCGATAAAGCCCGCGAGCAGGTAACTGCTGGCGGTGGTGCTGATGGCGACCAGGATCTTTGTCGGGGTGGGAAGCTCGGCGTTGAGAGTGCTGTAGAGTTCGGAGAATTTAGGAACGACGAAAGTGATCAGGAAGACGATCAGTGCGAGCACGAGCGAGAAGAGCAGGGCAGGGTAGATGAGCGACGTGATCAGTTTTTTACGGACGCTGAGGGCGAGCTTCTGGTAGCCGATGTAACGGTCCATCACCTCGGCGAGGCTGCCGGCACGTTCGCCCGCCATGATGGTGGTGATGTACATGGGCGGGAACATATTCTGGCTCTGGAAGGCGGTGGAGAGCAGTGCGCCGGTTCTGACTTCATCGCGCACGGCGGTGAGCGGCCCGCGCATCTTGTCGTCGGTCAATCTTTCAGCGAGGAGATCGAGGGCTTTGAGGATGGGCAGGCCGGCCTTGATCAGCGTGACGAATTGCTGATTGAGGATCAGGAACTTCTCCATGTCGACGCCCTTGCCACGGGCTCCCACGGACTTTCCCGCCGCTCCCTTGGCGCTGACGGAATAGACGAGAAAACCATCGCGCGCATAACGCTCGCGCAGTTCTCCTTCGTTGCGGGCTACGGCCGAGACCTGATGCACCTTGCCGCGTGCGTCCGCATACTTGAGGATGAATTCAGCCATCGCTATTGAGTATGACGAGAAGTAGCGCGAAAGCGTGCAGTGGCTTCAGGCACCGGCGGCAGCGTGGGCATGAAGCACGCCGGGGGACTTGCTTCGTATCGCGATGTTCCGCAACACCGGACGGGCATCGCCACAGGGGCAAACGCGCTGGTCGATTTCGGCAGCCAAGCCGGTGCCCATCCGCAACACCGGAGTCCGGAGCGCAGTCCAGCTCGTGATCACCAGTTCTCCGTCAACCTCTTCGAGGGCGGCCTTCTGTGAATTGAAGTGGAGACCCCGATGCGCGCCGCATTCCCAGGCCAGCAACTCTCCATCGAGGCCCAGCCATTGCTCAAAGACGGGAACGCCGAGCGCCCGCCACAAAAGATCCCTCTCTCCCGCATGGAGCATACCGTCTTCAATTCCCTCCAATACTACAACTGCCTCGCACAGTTGCGGCAGGGCGAGGAGCCTCGCTTCGATTGCGGCGCAGATGCGGCGCAGCACAGTTGGCGTCGCTGCCAGCATCCTCGTATCGCTAAGATGTAAACGGCCAAACGCCGCGCCATCGAATTCCCGCACTCCTCCCGGAAGGCGGAGTTTCTTGCCCAGCAGTGCGCAATTGTCTGTGGCGAAGGGCGGGCGAAAGAGAGCTCTGGCGGCGGGCACTTTTGGGTTTACAAAGCCGGGAATCGAATCGAGCACACAGCGCAGGGAGCTGACCGGCAAATCCTGCAGGTGCTTTGCCGCAAGCAGCCGTGCGGCATGCTCGGGCCGCGAATAGTAGGGGGTTGCCAGCGCCGCATTCACGAGCCGCCGCAACTTTTCTTCCGCCGACAGCTCCACGGCAGGGCTACAGATTTGCATGCGTCGGACCCACCAGGGCTTCCCCCGCATGCGGAGGACAAGTCTCATTCCTGTATATGGTGCAGGGGAGCGCCTCAAAATCTCAGCAAGAATTCGGCAAAGGCGTTAGAAGCTTGAGCCGACTTCGCCACTGGTGCCAAAGTTTTTGGGACGCGTGAGTCCAGTGGCGAGGGCGAGTTGCGTGAGTCCGGCGATGTTGTTGACGTTCAATTTCTTCATCATCGCCTTGCGGTAAGACCGGATCGTCTGCACGCTCAGGTCGAGCATGACGGCGATCTCTTTGCTGGTTTTGCCCTCGGCGACCAGGCGTAACACTTGAATTTCGCGAGGCGATAAACCGGCGAGCGGCACCGACTGGGTGCTCTCGTCGACAGTGCCTTTCTGAATGCGATCGAGCAGGCGGTCGGATACGCGCGGGCTGAGATAAGAGCCGCCTTGCGCTACCGTCCGCAGCGCAAGGAGTAGGTCTCCGTCGGAAGCGCGTTTTAGGACAAAGCCTCTGGCACCCGCCTTTACGGCGCTGATGACGGAGTGTTCGTCGTCGTACATCGAGAGCATCATGACGCGGGTGTCGGGGTTGTGGCGCAGCATTTCGAGCGTGGCTTCAATGCCGCTCATGCCCTGCAAATCGATGTCCATCATGACAACATCGGGCCGGAGTTTGCGCACCAGTTGCACTGCATCTACGCCCGAGTCGGTCTCACCGACAACGTCGAGGTCGAGTGCAGGCTTGAGGATTGCCTTGATGCCGTCCCGCATGATTTTGTGGTCGTCAACGATTAAGACCCGAATTGGCATGGTAGATCCCGATTGTAGTCGCTTGCGGTTCTTCGTGTATGGATAAATTTCCAATGCTTGCAAGTGTCCGCACGTATACGGACAGCGCAGCGGCACCCTCAAGCTGCAAGCCCTTCGCATCGACGATGGCCCGTTTGGGTGCAAGTGCTTCGACGATACGGAAGGCAGCTTGACTGGATTCGACAGGCCAGGCTGGGGCCTGGCTGCCATCGACGCGGAAATCATCGCGCATTCGCGCCAATTGCGAAAGTGCCGCGAGCAAGCCCCGCCTGGGGATTACAGCGGCACCCAAGTTGGATTGAGCCAACCGGAAGCGTTCGAGCAACTCGTCGAGCGTTTCGATCAGGTTACGGGTTTCGACCGACGGAGCGCCTTCGAGTACGGATAACTGGAGAGCGATGGAAGTTAATATTTGCCCTGCGTCGTCGTGCAACAGGCGCGCAAAGCGCTGCGTCAGCTCTTCATGCCGACGCAGCAGCTCCGCGAATGCTTCGTGCTCGCGCATCTAGCGCTTGCGGGCAAGCACCTTTTTGACTGCGGCCACGATGTCTTTGGCGAGCAGGCCATACTTCTCGACAACGGCCTCGGGGGTGCCGCTCTCGGCGTAGGTGTTATCGATGCCAACAAACTCCATCCGGCAGGGAACGGTCTCGGCCGCCACTTGCGCGACGCGAGTACCAATGCCGGTGTCCTTCAGGTGTTCTTCGGCGACGACGATGGCACCGCATTCTTTGGAGGCCCGCTCAATGGCGGCGCGGTCGATGGGCTTGATGCTGTAGAGGTCGATCACGCGGGCGGAGATGCCTTCGGCGTCGAGGGTTTCCGCGGCGCGAATGGCTTCTGCGACTAGCAGCCCGTTGGCGAAGATCGCAACGTCCGTTCCGCTCAGCAGTTCATGGCTACCGCCGATGTGGAATTCGGTGCCAGGCGTGTAGATCGTGGCGGCCTTGACGCGGCCAGCGCGAACAAAGACGGGGCCGAAGTGTTCGCCGGCCAGATGGATGACGGCCTTCATCGACACTTCGTCGCAAGGCGAGAGCACGGTGAAACCGGGCAGATTGCAGGCCAGGCTCAGGTCTTCGATCGACATTTGCGATGGGCCGTCTTCGCCGATCGAGATGCCGCTATGCGTACCGACAACCTTGAGGTTGACGTTGGGGTAAGCAGCGGTAACGCGCAACTGTTCAAAGCCCTTGTTGATCACAAATGCAGAGAAGCTGGAGACGAAAGCGATCTTGCCGGCGGCGGACAAACCGGAGCCGAGGGCCACCATGTTTGCTTCCGCGATGCCGCACTGAATAAAGCGTTCGGGGAATTCCTTGGCGAAGAAAGCCGTGTAGGTGGACTTCGAGAGGTCGGCGTCGCAGACGACCACGTCGGGGTTCTTCTGGCCTAATTCCACCAGTGCCTTGCCAAACGCTTCGCGCGTGGCGGGGCCCAGCTTGAGTTCATATTTCGTGGATACGGGCATTAGACAAGCTCCTTGAGCGCAAGTTCACATTCTTCTTTGGAAGGGGCCGTGCCGTGCCACTTCGGGTTGTTTTCCATGAAGGAAACGCCTTTGCCCTTGATCGTGTTGGCGATGATGCAAGTGGGGATGCCCTTGGTCGTTTCGGCTTCGTGGAAGGCTTTCTGCACCGCTTCGATGTCGTGGCCGTCGATGTCGATGACGTGCCAGCCAAAGCTCTTCCACTTGTCGGTCAAGGGGTCGAGGGGCATGATGTCCCTGACAAAGCCGTCCAACTGAATCTTGTTGTAATCGACGATACAGACAATGTTGTCGACCTTGTGGAATGCGCCAAACATGGCCGCTTCCCAAATCTGGCCTTCCTGGCTTTCTCCATCGCCGATCATGGCGAAAGTCCGCGACGGGCTTCCGTTCATCCTGGCGGCGAGAGCCATGCCGAGGCCAACGCTCAAGCCTTCGCCGAGCGAACCGGTGGATGCCTCAAGGGCGGGAATAAAGCGCACGTCGGGATGCCCCTGATAGATGGAGCCCAGGCTGCGGAAGGTGTTCAACTGGTCGATCGGCGTGTAGCCGCACTCTGCCATTACCGAATACAGGACGGGGCAGGCGTGGCCTTTGCCGAGGATGAAGCGATCACGGTCGGACCATTTCGGGTTCGCCGGATCGTGTTTCATGATGTCGAAGAAAAGGGAGACCACAATTTCTGTAGCGGATAAACTGCCGCCGGGATGTCCGCTCTTGGCCGCCGTAATCATTTCGATGATGTGGCGACGCACACGTTTCGAAATGCCGGCAAGCTCCGCGGGATTGCTCGTTTTTGTCATGGAGTTCATTTGATTTTAGCGAAGGCTGGCCATGAACAGGGTGCAATCGTCAAAAAGTGACACGCCGGAGTGTTTCTGGATCGCCGCTTCCATCTCCGGCAAGGCCTCTTGCGGAGTCAAATGTACTGTGTCTTCAAAAAGTTTGAGCAGGCGCTCATCCCCGAATTCCTCACCCGTTGCGCTTTGCGCCTCCACCACTCCATCGGAGTAAACGAGCAGCCGGTCGCCTGCGTCCATTTGTACCGTTGCGGTTTCCGCCTGCCAGGACGGGAAGGCTCCGAGTACCACTGCGCCCGACGCGAGCAACTGAATCTCGCCGCTAGCTTTACGCAGCAAGCCAGGCGGGTGGCCGCAATTGATGTAGCGCAACTCGCGCGAGCTTTCGTTGAGGTCGGCATAAAAGGCCGTCGCAAAGCTTTCGGGCGAGGTGGATTCGTGAAACTGGGCATTCACGGCACGCAGCACAGGTTCGGGGCCGGCTTCGTCGCGATAGGTATAACTGCGAAACAGCGCCTGCAGGTTTGCCATCAGCATCGCCGCCGGAACCCCCTTTCCGCTGACGTCGGCGACGACAAAGCCGAAGTGGCCGACGCGCTTTTCGAAGAAATCGTAATAGTCCCCCGAAACCTCTCGCGCGGGCAGGAAGCGGCAGGCATAGTGCAGCGCCTTGTCACCGGCGGCTTCGCGCGGCAGTAGACTTTCCTGCACCCGTCTGGCTCCGGCCAAGTCTTTACTTTCTGCACTTTGCGCTGTGCTCCACTTGGCGACGGTTTGCAACAGCCGTTCGTTGCTCCAGGGTTTTTCAACAAAATCGCTGGCACCGCGCCGTATCGCTTCGACCGCGAGAGCGACGTCGCCCCATGCCGTCATCGCGATCAAAAAGGCCGGCACGCGCTGTTCCCGCAAGGCGGAGATGAGGTCGAGACCTTCGGTGCCACCGGTGGTGTCGCGTGCGTAATTCATGTCGAGCAGGATCACGCTCGCCGGCATTTGCAGCGCCGTTTCCAGCAAAGCCGCCGGCCCGTCGAAGCATTTGACCGCATAACCGTTCGACTCCAGCAGGAGCCGCAGCGCTTCCCTGATCTCCATTTGGTCGTCGCAGACGAAAATTATTAGATGAGTTTGCCCTACGGTCATTTTGATCTTGTCGCTCCCCTCTTAGACGTTTGCAAGTGCCTCGCCGAAGAGGAAATCATGAAATTCGACAATTTTCCTGGTTTCTGGCCGGATTTATCAGGTTCCGTAGTGTTCGATCCTAGGGCAATGCCCTTAAGCCCGGACAGCAAATCATCAATTCAGAAAGCGGGGCGCTTCGCATCAGTATCGATTCTGGCAACTGGTGTCATATCGAGTGGATGACCCTTGGCATTGGCCCCTGGACCTTTATGCTGCATCATCGCAGGCGCTCGAGGTTGCCGATGCCAGATTTACAGGCGGCTAGATTGGCGATATTGACGGGGTGCGCGACATGAAAGTGGAGCCATCGCTGGGATGCTTCGGTCCGTTCAGGGAGCCGGATTTCAGCATTTTGCCGACATCTACTCGAACCGATCACTTCTAGGTCACACACCGATATTGACGGCGACGAGAGTTAATCGGGCTGGGCCGCGTTACGCTTGTCTAAGATGCAAATCCGCGTCCTATTTTTCGGTCTCCTCAAAGACTTCGCCGACCCATCCGAAGATGTTGTCGATCTTCCCGAAGGCTCCACCATTGAATCGCTCTTCGCGCATTATGTGATGCGCTACCCCATGCTCGAAGGCTTGGCCGCCTCGATCGCCCTGGCCCGCAACCAGCACTTTGCGCAACCAGGGGAACTGCTCGTCGACGGCGATGAGATCGCGCTGCTGCCTCCGGTGAGCGGCGGGACCAGTTACACGCAGCGCATTGTCACCCCCGAAGGTCACATCTTTGCCCTGACTCGCGAAGTGATCGACACACAGGCGCTGGGTCGCGAACTCCTGCAAGGCATCGACGGGGCACTGTGCAGTTTTGAAGGTGTGGTTCGCAACAATTCGAACGGCCGCGCTACGCGCTACCTCGATTACGAGGGCTACGAATCCATGGCAATCCGCCTGATGGCCGACATCGGACAAGAGATTGCAAAGACTCACGCGATCTCGCGCATCGCCATGGTACACCGGCTCGGGCGCATGGAGATTGGCGAAGCGAGTGTTGTGATTCTCGCCACCGCTCCCCACCGGCGGCCTAGCTTCGATGCCGCTCTCGAGGGCATCAACCGGCTCAAAAGGACCGTGCCGATCTGGAAGAAGGAATACTTTGTTGACGGCGAAGTATGGGTGGATGGTGCCTGGGACGATTCGGTTGTGCGTGCCTCCGCGCCAAAAGACTGAATCCGGATCGCAGGCTGCGTGCGTCTGTTACCGTGAAGGAGACGTCCCCCGCCCGTCCTGCCCATGACCCGCCGTCTACTCTTAACCGCACCGCTTTTGCTCCGTGCTCAAACGCCAGACCCAGGCTCGCCCGTCATCCGCGTCGATGTGAAGTTGATCCGTATTCTGTCGAGCGTGCGGGACCAATACGGCCAACTCGCCGGTGGACTGAGTAAAGAGGATTTTCAGGTTTTCGACAATGGAGTGGAGCAGACGATTGCCATATTCGAGCGCTCGACGACACAGGCGCTGAGCGTAGTTGTGGTGCTGGATATCAGCGCGAGCGTCGCCAAGGATCTTAAGTACGAAACCGAAGCCGCTCTGCGCTTTGCCCGCTTGCTGATCAGCGAAGGCAATCCCGACGACTCGATCGCGCTCATCACCTTCAATCACGACGTCGACCTGGTTGCCGGCTTCACGCGGCGCATCCAGCGTCTCGAAAATGCCGTGCGGGACATACGCACCGGCTCGGGCTCTTCGCTTTATGACGCGCTCTATCTGGCATCCGAAGAACTGGAGGGCCGCGAGGGCCGCAAAGTTATCATCTGTGTTTCCGACGGCGGCGACACGGCGAGTTACAAAAAATTCAATAGTGCAAATATCGCGGTGCAACGCGCACAGGCTGCTGTGTATCCGATCCTCGTTACGCCGATTACCAACGACGCGGGGCGTAACATTGGCGGCGAAAACGCGATGCAACTGATTGCCGAGCGCAGCGGAGGGCGTGTGCTGCAACCCGCTACCTATGACAAGCTCAGCCAGAGTTTCGAAGAAGTCCTGCGCGACTTGCGCACCCAATATCTGCTCGCTTTCTATCCGAAACATCTCTCGCCTACGGGTAATAAATTCCATCGCCTCGAAGTAAAAGTGCGCCGCCCCAGTTTGCGGGTCTCGGCCCGTACTGGGTACTATGAGGAGACTCTCTAAGGTCACTCTCCATGGCCAAAGCCAAAACCAAAGCACCAATCCAGACACTCGCCGAAGACGGCTACCTGCGGCAGCTTGCCGCCAGCAAGACGCCCATCGCGGTAAAATTGAACGACGGAAAAATCGTTCACGGCAAAGTCGAAATCTTCGACGCCGATATTCTGCGGCTCTCCCAGGATCATGCGTCCAGTCTGCTGCTCTACAAGGAAGACATTCAATACCTTTGGGAAGAGGCCGGTTAACACACATGTCCATCTACGTTGAAACCGCCGCCCGCATTGCTCGCGAAGCCGCAGTCATCATCGAGGAACTGCGCTTGCAGAACAGCGGATTTGAACTCAAGGGCGAGGCCGATCTGGTTACGATTGCCGACCGCAAGAGCGAAGTACACATCACCGCACGTTTGCGCGAGGCCTTTCCCACCCATGCCATTGTCGCCGAGGAAGGCAACAATACGCATTCCAATTCGGGCTACCGCTGGTATGTCGATCCGCTCGATGGCACTACCAATTTCGCCCACGGATTTCCGGTTTACAACACGACGATGGCGCTTGAGAAGGACAACGAACTGATTGCGGGAGTGATCTACGACGGCACCCGGGACGAAATGTTTACGGTTGAGAAATCAGGCGGAGCGTATTTGAACGGCGAACGCATTCAGGTGTCGAAGGCAAACCGTCTCGAAGACGCGCTGTTCTCTACCGGCTTCCCGAGCCGCACACGCCACCAGAACATCAACATCCACTTTTATTACCAAGTGGCAATGATCACGCACGGGGTGCGGCGGACAGGTTCGGCCGCCATCGATCTGGCTTATGTCGCATGCGGCCGGCTGGAAGGTTTCTGGGAATTCGGCCTCAATCCCTGGGATATGGCAGCGGGTAAGTTATTACTCGAAGAAGCCGGCGGGCTAACTACGGATATGCATGGCGCCCCGCACCATCTGATTACCAGTAAGCACTTACTTGCCACTAACGCGCATATCCACCAGCCTACTCTCGCGTTATTTGAAGATATCTTCTCCGACCGCTCGCCTTACTTGATTCCGCAAGTCTCGCTGTACAAACGCTGAAGCGGATCATGAGATGCGAAGCTCCAACTGGATGGGTGAGAGTCTGCTTTCGGCCTGTTCCCTCCATGCGCCGGCATCACTGTGGTTTATCTTGGGAATAACATGATTGCAGGTAGCCGGCACACGGTGAAAGCCTTGAAGCCTCGTATGTCGCGAGGTTGAGCGCGGAGCGAAGTCACTATGACGGGTGCAAGGAAGTTCACCAACTTCCAGATATCTTCCACTACTGATCCAACACTCATATTCGTTTACAACTCGAGCCTCTTGGCTTTGGGGGCCGCATGATTTCTTTTTAAAATATTTAGAGCTTCAACTGGCATCCAACGCCAGTTGTCCAAGCCGATTTGCCAGTGTAGGCTCGGGGAATTGCGATGCTGAGGTGCCTAGCGCCGTACAGCTTAAACAACTTGGATTCCGCGACTTCATCATAGACTGCGTTGATTTGAAACCTCTGATGCTGGAACGCGGCCGATTGGACGCTTCCCTCCAGGGTGTTGGGGGTCAGATGAATTTTATGGAGGCATATTTCAATTCCTGGCACCCGAAGTGTGATTATGCTGCCGTTTTGGCAAATCAGTCTCTGCATCATGTCTTGAATCTGGAAGGCCTCTTCGATGAGATTCGGCGAGGCTCCGGCCGGAGGGCAGATTCATAGTTTCCGACATGATCGGCAAGAATGGGCATCGGCGCTGGTCCACGGCACTCGAAATGATTTGGAGTTTCTGGCGGGAATTGCCTCCCTCGTATCGCTTCAATCTGACGTTTTCGTGCTTTGAAGAATGGTAATAGGATTGGGCTTACTCGACTGTTGGCTTTAAGGGAGTTCGTTCGGAGGATATACTCCCGCTTCTCGTTGACACCTTTAGTTTCGAGATGTTTTTTTGGTTCGGCAACCTGATCGATTCTTTTGTAGATCGCACGTTTGGGCCTCACTTTCAATCTGAAAAGCACTGGGATCTGGATTTTATCGACCGCATTCATCCGCGCGACCAATTCTCGATTGAGGCTGGTTTAATTGCCGGTGTGCGACCGGAGTGATAGTTGACACTTTGGACCGGGAGGTCGGGTGACACATTGACGATCTGCCCGGCTGCTTAGGAAGAAGATAGCGCACTGGTTTTTGGCTTTGGATGGGAGAGGGCAGTGGAACCGCCGCCGTCGTGTGGGAATGTGGAAATCGTCCTGGCGATTTCCAAGGATTGTGGGAGCGGTGGGAAAGCGGTGTTGGCATTTCCACCGCTCCCACGATCCGGCATTTCCATGCGAGGCTCATGCCGCAGTCTTGCTTTTGGCCCAGCGCTCGGCCCGATCTTCGCGCACAAAAGTGCCAGTGCGATTCTCCAGCCAACCAAGAAAGATCCGGCCGCAGTAGACGGCGTACAGGTCTTCTTC
>JBKJSR010000746.1:0-3299 GCA_046594355.1 Bryobacter sp. | reverse complement strand
TTCTCGATTTATTACATGGGCATCAACATCGGCGCACTCGTCTCGCCGCTTGTTGTCGGCTACCTCGCCCAACGCGTCAACTGGCGCTATGGCTTTCCCGTCGCGGCACTCTTTATGAGCGTAGGGATACTCCAGTTCATTCTGGGTTCCAAGTACCTCCCGGCGCGCGTCTTCAAGCCCGTCCCCCCCTCAAACATCCTCGAGCAACAGTCGAACCGGCAGTGGCTCAAGTACGGTTTCGCCGCTATCGTCGCACTCGCCGCCGTGGTCTTCCTCATCTCACCCTCCGCCGAAGCTTTGGCCGATTCTTTCGGTGTCATCCTGCTTACAATCGTCGTGGCCGTCCTCGGTTTTCTGCTTTTTAAGGGCAGTCCCAATGCCCACGAGCGTCGCCGCCTCGCCGTCGTCTGCATCCTCTTCTTTATCTCAACTCTCTTCTGGTCGAGTTTCGAACAGGCTGGCAGCACGCTCAACCTTTTTGCGGAACAGAACACGGTCGACCTATTCCCCTCCACCTGGTACCAGAGTTTTAATTCCGCTTTTCTGATTCCCCTGGCACCGCTCTTTGCCGCCCTCTGGATCCGGCTCGGCGACCGTCAGCCTAGCGTCCCCATCAAGTTCACCATTGGCCTCCTCTTCGTTGGCCTCGGCTATATCTGGCTCATGTTCGGCGCGCAACTCACCACTGGCGGCGTCAAGGTCTCGCCCATCTGGCTGGTCGGCACTTACTTCCTGCACACGATTGGCGAGCTCAGCCTCTCGCCCGTCGGCCTTAGCGCCATGACCAAACTCGCACCGGCCCGCATGGCCGGCTTCATCATGGGCGTCTTCTTCATGTCGATTGCCAGCGGAAACTACATTGGCGGCCGCTTGGCCGGCCTCTACGAAAAACTCCCGTTACCGCAACTCTTCGGTGGCATCGGTGCTTTCTGCATCGTCGTCGCTATCATCTTCGCCTTCTTCGCGAAGCCCGTCGCCAAGATGATGGAATCCGACTCTTCTTCCAGCGCAACCACAGCCTGAATCGCATAGAATCGAAGCATCCATGCGCCCCCTGCTCCTCTGCTTGATTGCTTCCATCTCCTGGGGCGATCCAACGCAAATCCTCACGCGCCGCTGCCTGTCTTGCCATAACTCCACAACCAAAATGGGCAGGCTCAGTTTAGCTTCACGCAGCGACGCCGAGCGAGTCCTCTCCGCCCGCATGTTTGAGCGTATCGATCAAGGTGAAATGCCGCCCGGTGGCGGCCTCCCTTCCGATGAGCGCGACGAGCTCAAGTCCTGGCTCAAAGCCGGAGCCCCCTGGGAAGGCACTCTCGCGATTCGCCCTCGTGGCGGCCCCGACTGGTGGTCACTCCAACCGATTCAGTCTCGCGGAAGCTCGATCGATCAACACATCGAAACCGCGCTGCAAGCCAAGGGCCTCAAAATTTCTCCCCCCGCCGACCGCGCCACTCTCATTCGCCGCGTCACCTTCGATCTCATTGGGCTGCCGCCCACTCCCGCCGAGATACAGACCTTTCTCGCAGACTCCTCAAAACACGCCTATGAAAAGCTGATCGACCGCCTCCTTGCTTCTCCCTCCTACGGCGAACGATGGGGCCGCCACTGGCTCGACGTCATCCGCTACGGTGAATCGCACGGCTACGAGCAAAACCACGTCCGGCCCAATGCCTGGCCATTCCGCGACTACGTCATCAACGCTTTCAACCGCGACCTGCCCTTTAACCGCTTCATTCAGGAGCAACTCGCCGGCGATGTCCTCGCGCCGGGTGACGCGGCGATCCACGTTGCGACCGGCTTCCTCGTCGCCGGCCCGCACGACACCGTCGGCAATTCGAATCTGGCCGCCATGCGCCAGCAGCGCGCCGACGACCTCGACGACATCGTCAACGCCACGGCCTCCGCCTTTCTTGGTCTCACCGTGAATTGCGCCCGCTGCCACGATCACAAGTTCGACCCAATCCAGCAAGCCGACTATTACCGTGTCGCCGCCGTTTTCGCCGGTGTCAATCATGCCGAACGCAGCAACGCCTCCGCTGCTGCCCGCGCCGCTCGGGAACAACAGGCCGCGCCCCTTGAGGAGCAAATCAAGGCGGGCAAACAAAGGCTCGACCTATTGTCTACTCAGGCCCTAAGCAATCGCGGCGCCGCCGAAGCCGCACTCCGTTCCCGCCTCCGCGCCCCCGTCTCTCCCTTCGGTACCGAAGAAACACTCGAGCCCATCAAGACCCGTTACTTGCGCATCTCCGCTCCGCAAGGCTTCCCCGGTGGCCTCGATGAAATCGAAGTCTTCTCGCCGGATGGCCGTAATCTCACTCTCGCCTCAACGATCACCGTCAGCTCCACACGCATCGCCGACGGCAATCCCGGCGCATATCATGCACGCCACCTCAACGATGGCGCATTTGATCGGCGCTGGTTTCCCGAAGGCAACGGTCCTGCGGCCATCACCATCGAACTCCCCGCGCCGACTCTCATCTCCAAGGCCGGCTGGTCCACGGATCGGGCCCGCGCTTTTCAGGGCAAGTTTCAGCAAAATACCCTCTCCAATTATGAAGTTGCCGCCTCCCTTGATGGCTTGACCTGGACCACTCTTGCCAAGAGTGAAAACCGCCTTCCGCATCGTCCTCAAGAGCTGGATCGCCTGATCGCACTCGAAGCTTTGCCGCCAGATGCCCGCGCCGAATTTCTTTCGATTGAGCAAACGCTCAAGACCCTTGAGGCCGCGCTCAAGAAAGTCCCCGCTCTCCCGCTTGTCTACGCCGGCATCCTCAAACAACCCACCGAGCCCGTCTATCTTTTGAAGGGTGGCAACGTCATGTTGCGCGGCGAACCAATTGCCCCCGCAAGCTTAAGCACTCTCCGCGATAGTCCTCTCGCCTTCAATCTTTCTCTCGACTCCCCCGAACAGGAGCGCCGTCTCAAGTTCGCGCAGTGGGTTTCCGACGACGCCAACCCTCTCACTCCTCGTGTGGTCGCGAATCGGCTCTGGCACTACCACTTTGGCCGCGGCATCGTCGCCACCCCATCGGACTTTGGATACAACGGCGAACGCCCCACACACCCCGAACTTCTCGATTACCTTGCCCAACGCCTTATCACGAGCGGCTGGCGCCTCAAACCTCTGCATCGCGAAATCCTTCTCTCGGCGGCTTACCGGCAGTCCAGCGCCCCCAACGCCGCTGCTGCCAAGATCGATGCCGACTCCCGGCTCCTTTGGCGCTTTCCGCCCCAGCGGCTTGAAGCCGAAGCCCTGCGTGACTCCATGCTCAGCGTCGCCGGCGTTCTCGATCCAC
>JBKJSR010000704.1:0-4496 GCA_046594355.1 Bryobacter sp. | reverse complement strand
GTAAGTGGAATCTCGTGGAGTTAAAAGGCAATCCTGTCGCGGCAGGGCAGCGGCCAGCATATCTGGAGTTTCTCGCTGTAGCGGGGCACTTAGGCGGATCTGGAGGCTGCAACCGCTTTGGCGGTACCTATAAGAAGAGCGGGAACAGTCTGGAATTTGGGCCATTAGCGGCGACAAGGATGGCGTGTAGCGGACCGGCCATGGATACCGAAGACCGCTTCTTTGAGGTGTTGGGTTTGACGGCGAGCCATCGGCTCGGCGGGACGGAATTGAGTTTGTTGCATAAAGACGGCACGGTTCTCGCAAAGCTGAAAAGGGCGCAATAAAATGCTTCGTGCGGCGGCTTGGGATCTTTAATATAATTCACTCAGATTGCTAGTCTTTCTGAAAGGGATATTTATGTTCAAGACAATGTCTGTTTTGTTCTGGTTGCTGCTTGCTTCGGTCTCGGCCTATTCACAAGCGGTAAATGGAACTCTGGTCGGCACCGTAACCGACAGCTCTGGAGCGCTCGTTGCTTCGGCAAAGGTGACTCTCACCGCGACGCAAACCAACATCAGCCAACAAGGCCAAACCAATGCCAGCGGAAACTATGCGTTCCCCAACCTGCAACCCGGTGTGTATCGGGTTGAAATTGAAGTGGCGGGATTTCGCAAGTCGATACGGGACTCGATCGATGTGCTCGTAAACTCGACGGCCCGCGCCGATTTCGAATTGCAGCCGGGTCAGGTGACAGAGTCGATATCGGTTACGGCCGAGGCGTCGGTACTACAGACGGACCGTACCGATACGGGCCGCAAAATCGAAACGCGGCAGTTGGCGGACATGCCTCTTGGCTACAACCGCAACTTTCAGAACATGATCAATCTGGTGCCGGGGGCGACCCGTTCGTTCCGTCCGCACTCGGAATTTTTCAACGTTCAGGACTCGGTGTCGACTCGCGTCAACGGGCAAAGCCGGTTGGCGAACAATGTTCAGCTTGAAGGCGTGGATAACAACCAGCGTACGGGTTTGCTGACGGCGCTGATTCCTCCGATCGAAGCGCTGCAGACGGTGGACGTAACCACCTCAAACTATGAAGCCGAGTTGGGACGCGCCGGTGGAGCGGTAACAAACGTGAACTTCAAGTCGGGCACGAACCAGATGCATGGCAGCCTTTATGAGTTCAACCGGGTAAGCAGGTTGGGAGCGCGGCCGTTCTTCGCGAATTCGAAGCCGGTGACAACCGCCAACAACTTTGGTGTGACGGTTGGGGGCCGGCTGATCAAGAACAAGCTGTTTTACTTTGCCGACTATCAGGGAATCCGCGACCGTCGCGGCGACTTCCAGCAAGGGACAATTCCGACGGCGGCGTTTCGCAATGGGGACCTGAACTGGTCAGGGGGAACAGACATCTATGACCCGCGCACGGGCGCAGCGGATGGCACGGGCCGGACGCCATTCCCGAACCGGATGATCCCGGCAGACCGCATCAGCCCGATCACGAGAAGGTTGCTGGCTCTGGTCCCGAATCCGACCACGAGCGGAATTCTACAAAACTTTCAGATCGCAACCGTGCGGCAGAAAGACACGAACGGCGGCGACGTGAAGATGGATTGGCAGGTCTCGAGCAACGACCGTTTGAGCGTGCGTTATTCGAGACAAGACTCGACGATTTTCGACCCGCCTCTTTACGGCGTGAAGGGTGGCGGCTTCCGCGACTTCGCCGGCACGGGCATTCAGAAAGCCATCAATGCGGCACTGAACTATACGCGGGTGTGGAACCCGACGCTGATTACGGAAGTGCGTATCGGTGTCGCTTACTACCGCAACGACGCCCAGAATGCGGACAGCAAACTGAAAACTGCGGACGAGGTGGGAATTCCGGGTGTCAACGTCAGCGACTTCACGGGAGGTATCTCGAACATCGTCGTCAACGGGTTTTCGAATCCGGTGGTTGGCTACTCGGCGAGCCTGCCCTGGGAGCGTGGCGAGACGAACCTGAACTTCATCGTCAACAACACAAAGGTGCTGGGCAACCACACGATTAAATTCGGCGTGGATTATCGGCGCAATCGCGATGAGCTACTGCAGAATCAGACCTTCAGTCCACGCGGTCGCTTCGACTTTAGGGAGGGCACGACGATTCTCGCCGTGCGCAACGCGGCGGGACAGTTGGCGAACGGATCGACGCAGAGCTTCTCGAATTCCTTTGCAAGCTTCCTGCTCGACCAGCCGAATCAAGCGGGGCGCGACCTGCCGCTGATCTTCCCGACCTTCCTGCAGAAGCCGATCTTCTCCTACATCCAGGACAACTGGACGGTGAGCTCGAAGTTGACGATGAACATCGGTTTGCGGCATGAACTCTGGCCGCCTCCGACGCCGCGCGTCAAGGCCGGATTCTCGAACTTTATCCCCTACACGAACTCGCTCGAAGTGGCGGGTGTGGGCAATATACCTATGAACCTGGGACGCAAGAATTTCAAGACGAACTTTGCGCCGCGCTTTGGCATGGCGTATCGCTATAACGAGAAGACGGTGATTCGTGGCGGATACGGCATCTCGTGGGCACCGCTGCCGGACAACGGTTATGCGTTCAACTTCCCTGTGCGCGAGAACAACTCGTTCCAGGCGGCGAGCGCGTTCACGGTGGCGCGGACGATGCAGCAGGGCTTCCCCCCTTTCGTGCCGACGCCAATTCCGGCGAATGGGATCATTAACCCGGCACCGGCTTCGCAGTTCAACTACGTGCGGCCCGACGCTCGCGAGTCTTATATTCAGAGCTGGAATCTGGCGCTGCAGCGGCAGTTGCCCTTTCAGTTGGCGCTTGAGTTGGCTTACGTGGGAAACAAGGGCACGGGCATTACCGGCGTCTACAACATGAACCCCGGTTTGCAGATTGGCGCGGGTGCCGCTGGGCAGCCCTTCAACATTCTGTTCGGCCGCCGCGATGCGATCAATAACATCTTCTTCGGCACGAATTCGAATTACCACTCGTTGCAGTCGAAGCTGGACCGCCGCTTCTCGAACGGCTTCGCGCTTACGACAGCCTACACCTGGTCGAAAGCAATCGATTCGATCGGTGCCGATAATGGCGGCTTCCGCTATTACATCAACCCTGAACGCAATCGGGGGCGTGCCGATGGCGACGTGCGGCATGTTTTCGTGCAGAGCTATCTGTATGAACTGCCTTTCGGCAAGGGCAAGAAGATGCTGACTGGCGGACCGATGGCATGGATCGCCGGTGGCTGGCAGGTAAACGGTATTTTGACCGTGCAGACGGGACCACCTTTTAACCTGGGTGTGCCGGGAGGCATCCTCAACGCGCCAGGCAATGCGAACGACCCGAACCTGATTGGTGCCTACTCGGCAACGAAAGGCGTGGGCCCGCATACGCAGTGGTTTGACCGGAATGCCTTTGCGCAGCCGGCGGCCGGTACCTTTGGCAACATAGGGCGCAACACGTTCACGGGTCCAGGGTTGTTCAACCTTGACGCTTCGCTGTTCCGCCGCATCAGCATCACGGAGCGATGGAAAGCGGAGCTGCGGCTGGAATCCTTCAACGTGACCAACACGCCGAAGTTTAACAACCCGAACGGCGACATCACGAGCCCGAACTTTGGGCGCGTGACGGGAGCCCAAGGTGCACCGAATGGACCGCGTGAAGTTCAGCTTGGCCTGAAGATCACTTTCTAATTCAAAACAAGGAGAAACAGGAAGCCCCGCATTCGTGCGGGGCTTCCTGTATTTTGGAATGATGACACGACGTTCGACATTACTGACGATGGCAGCCGCGCCGCTGGCCCTGAGCGCGGGATTGAAACCGAAGTTGCGGCCTGCACTTTGTGCGTATTCGTTTCGCGACGACTTGCAGAAAGGGAAGCTGAAGTACGAAGACATGATCCGCATTGCGGCCGAGAATGATCTCGATGGCGTGGACATGACTGTCTACTGGTTTCCGAATACGGAAGACAGCTTTCTGCTGCCGCTGAAGCGGACCGCATACAAGGCTGGCATTGAGATCTACTCGATCTCTGTCAGAACAGAGATGACCAAGCCGGCAGGAGCGGCGCGGGATCAGGCGCTGGTGGATTTGAAGAAATGGGTGGATGTGGCGGCGAAGTTGGGCGCGGGACATATTCGCGTCTTTGGTGGGGCGATTCCCAAAGAGAGCAACGAGGCGGCAGCGGCGGATTCGGTGGTGGATATGTTGGGACCAGCGAGCGAATATGCAGGCAAGCATGGCATCATTCTTGGGCTTGAGAATCATGGCGGAATCACGGAGAAGGCCGAGACCATTGTGAAGATCGTCAAGAAGGTGAACAGCCCCTGGGTGGGCATCAATCTGGATACGGCGAACTTCAAGACCAAGGTTTATGAGCAGATTGAGATGATCGCTCCCTATGCCGTGAATGTGCAAGTGAAGGCGATGATCAAGGATGAGAACGGACCGGCTCCTTCCGATTGGGACCGCGTAGCAAAAATGCTGGTGGCGAATCAGTATCGCGGTTATCTGG
>JBKJSR010000697.1:0-2714 GCA_046594355.1 Bryobacter sp. | reverse complement strand
TCGTAAGCGCCGCGCCGCATGGTTCCGCCGAGCTCGTCGACTCCCTTGAGTTCGCGGAGTTTATAGATGACACGGTGGGCGGGGGCGGCGTCGAATTCGGTGGAGTCCGCGCCACTCAGACCGCAGACGTTGCGGGCGTATTCGATGACCATGGTCTGCATACCGAGACAGATGCCGAAGTAGGGGACACTCTCTTCGCGGGCGTAACGGATGGCTTGGAGCATGCCTTCGATGCCGCGCGAGCCGAAGCCACCGGGGACAAGGATGCCGTCGAATTGAGAGAGGAAGTCTTTGCAATCGGGCCAGACGAGATCCTGGGCTTCGATCCATTTGAAATTGACCTTGAGGCGGTGGGCCAGGGCACCGTGGAGGAGAGCTTCCTTGAGGCTCTTGTACGAGTCTTCGTATTCGACGTACTTGCCGACGAGGGCAATGTCGACTTCGTCGATGGGGTTCTTCATGCGGTCGAGCATGTCGAGCCAGCGGGACATGTCGGAAGGAGGAGTCTTCAAGTCGAAGAGTTCGAGGATCTTTTCGTCGAGCTTTTGTTCGGCGAGAACGAGAGGGACTTCGTAGACGCTGGAGACGTCGGGGGCCGCGATGACGGCGTCTTCATCGACGTCGCAGAAGAGGGCGATTTTGGCTTTAAGATCTGCCGGGAGAGGGCGTTCGGAACGGCAGATGAGGACGTCGGGCTGGATGCCGATGGCGCGGAGTTCCTTGACGCTGTGCTGGGTGGGTTTGGTTTTGAGTTCCTGAGCGGCGGCGATCCAGGGGACTAGCGTGAGATGGACGAAGACGCTGTTGTGGCGGCCGAGTTCGTGGCGGAGCTGACGGATGGCTTCGATGAAGGGGAGCGATTCGATGTCGCCTACGGTGCCACCGATTTCTACGATGACGACATCAACGCCTTCGGCGACCTTGCGGGCGTTGGCCTTGATTTCATCGGTGACGTGGGGGATGACCTGGACGGTTTTGCCGAGGTAATCGCCACGGCGTTCGCGGGAAATGATGCGTTCGTAGATGCGTCCGCTGGTGAGGTTGTTGGCCTGGCTGAGCGGGGAATGAGTGAAGCGTTCATAGTGACCGAGGTCGAGGTCTGTTTCCGCGCCATCGTCGGTGACGAAGACTTCGCCGTGCTGGAAGGGGCTCATGGTGCCGGGGTCGACGTTGAGATAGGGATCGAATTTCTGCATGCAGACGCGGAGGCCGCGGCTTTCGAGCAGACAACCGATCGACGCGGCGGCGATGCCTTTTCCGAGAGAGGAAACGACGCCGCCGGTCACGAATATGTACTTAGCCATGTTGAAGAAAGGTCCCCTGGGAAATGAGTTGGATCACGCGGTCGAGGTCTTCGGGTGTGTCGACGCCGAGAGACTCGTATTGCGTTTCGATGACGCGGATGCGGTGGCCGTTTTCAAGGGCGCGGAGTTGTTCGAGAGACTCGGCGCGTTCGAGCGGGCCTACGGGCATTGAAGAATAGTTGAGCAGAAAGTCTTTGCGGTAGACGTAGAGGCCGATGTGTTTATAGTAAGGCTCGTTGACACCCCGGTTGTAAGGGATGGGGCAGCGGGAGAAGTAGATTGCGTCGCCCGAGAAGCCGGTGACGACCTTGACGACGTTGGGGTTGGTGATTTCGCTGGGGACGTCGATGCGGCGCTTGAGGGTGGACATGACGAGGGAGGAGTCGTCGATGAGGGCTTGGGTGGCGAGATTGATCGCGGCGGGATCGATGAGAGGTTCGTCGCCCTGGATGTTGACGACGATGTCGCAGGATTGGAGAGCGGCGGCCTCGGAAACGCGATCGGTGCCGGAGAGGTGGTTTGAACTGGTCATGACGACTTGAGCGCCAAAGTCCTTGGCGGCGTCGAAGATGCGCTGGTCGTCGGTCGCGATGATGACTTGCGAGAGGGAGGTTGCGAGACAGGCTTTTTCCCAGACGTGCTGAAGGATGGGCTTGTTATTTAGAGAGACGAGTGCTTTGCCGGGGAATCGGCTGGAGGCGAAGCGGGCAGGAATCACGCCAAGCACGCTTCGAGGAGCGCTATGGTGCGGCACGTACAAATGTAGCATGCCGGGGGAGCTTTTTGGCATGCGTTTTTGTGTTGTTTTTGGAAGGAATTCGGGAGGCGAGGGAAGGTGGCAGCGGCGGCGAGGGCGGCCTTGAGGGGGTCCATCCCGAAGACTTTGTCTGTATTGCCGGTTGCCACTTGTCCCGCGATCAAATCCATTTTGGCGCCGCGAGTGGTGACGATGTGGCTGTAGGTGTTGGGTGGCGGCAGGTATAAGACGCGGGGAAGTCGGTTTGGGCCAAGGAGTCTGGTGAAGCGCCTCTTGTTCCAACTGCTTCAAGTGTTTCAGTAGGAGTAGAAAATGGTTTCGTTCCTGTATTTTTGTTGCTTGGTCGAATCTTGTTTTCCAAACATCGGATGGGCTTTTTGGGTATTGCTGTTGGATGTTGAGGGTTTCCGCTTTGCAGCCCATCCGCTTAAAGCGTTTAAACAGAAATCGAAATTGGTTTCGTTCCTGTTTTTTGAGTCTGTTCGGATTGCGTTCTCCAAACAGCGGATGGGCTGCGGACGCACTTGGGGCGTTAGTAGCGACTGGGGGATTTCGATTGTCAAACCCACATGGGCGATTGCGCGCCCGTGAGGATGGAAATGGACAAGAGGGGGAAACGGAAAGAGAATGGAATGGCGGGAGCAAGGATCGAC
>JBKJSR010000519.1:0-3046 GCA_046594355.1 Bryobacter sp. | reverse complement strand
CGGCGGGGCTCCCGGCGGGCGGACTGGGCCCGAATCGACTTCCGGCGTTGATGCCCATTCGGGCGCAGACGGATCGCATCTTTCGCGTTACCGTTTGCGTTCGGCCCTTCCGCGCGGCAGGGCCGAGGCTGGATGTGGAGAGGATTGGGATAAGAGCGTTGTCCATAACTACGGACATGGCGGCAGCGGATGGTCTTTGTCGTGGGGCTCCAGCAGTATTGCGGTTGAAATGGCGATGCGGGCGGGGGAGCGGAATGTAGCCGTGATCGGTTGTGGCGCCTTGGGAATAACGTCGGCGATTCTCTTGCAACGTAAGCGTTCGGCGAACCCCATGGTTGCGGGCCGGCCGGACATGAATTAGGCTGACCTGCGCGCCTTCCACGCCATCGGTGTAAGAGCGGCAACCTCGGACACCTTCCGGTCGGCCAGCCCCGGCAGCACATCGGCGAGATATTCGCGCGCCGGAATCCCCAATCGCTTGCACGTTTCCACAACCGAGAGAATCGCCGCCACCTTCGGTCCCGCCTCGACGCTGCCTACGTGGATCCAGTTCTTCCGGCCGACCGCGATTGGCCGCATCGAGTTCTCCGCTAAGTTATTCGATAGCTCGATCTCGGGATACCGTAAGAATTCCGTGAGCCGCGGCCACTGGTTCAACGCGTAGTTCACCGCCTGGCCTAACTTACTCTTCGGCAACAGGGCTCCCTTCACGGCCATTAACTTCTCATATATTCCGTCCGCCAATGGAACCGCTTTCGTCTGTCGCAATTTATCCCGCGCTTCCAATGACAGATTCCTCTCCCTGGCGTCCCCATCGACGGCGAACAGATCGTTCATCCGTTTCACGAAATCAATCGCCACCGCGTCGAGCTTATTCACCTTCACCGCATCGACGAAGTACCGGCGCGCGTGCGCCCAGCAGCCCGCGTGTACCCGTTCCGGTCCGCCCGCCTTGTCGTACGCCGGGTACCCGTCGGTTTGCAGAATGCCGCCATAGTCTCCCAGAAAGGATCGCGCGACTTCTCCAGCGCGCCCCAAATCGAACGTAAACACAACACTACCCCCCGGGTTCCCAAATTGCCATAGGTAGGCCTGATGATTCTGGCCTTTCTTCTCTTCCGGCCGTTGCACATCGACCGTGGTCTCATCCGCCTGAATGTAACTCCCCTGTAACACTTCCTTCCGCATAGCCATCCGGATTGGACCGAGTAAGTCACCCACTCGCATCACCCAGCCATCCATTGTCCCCCGGCTAATAAGGACGCCCGCGTCCCGCTCCAGCATCGCGCTCTGCCGGTACAGCGGAAGGTGGTCGCAGTATTTCGCCACCACCGTGTTAATGACTACCCGGCTGCTGACCAACCCCTTTTCCACAATCTCCGCCGGTACCGGCGCCGTGGCCACCCCGCCCTGTTTGCAGTTGGCGCAGGCGCGCTTTTCGCGGCGGGTAACCGCCACGAAAAACTTCGCCGGCTCCACATCCAGCTTTTCGCTTTCCTCGTACCCAATTACCACCGTTTCAGCGGCGCAGTTGCCACAGACACATTGCGCGGGCGCGCAGGGAACCACATTGACCACGCGCGGCAGATCGGCGGGCAGCGTCTGGCGTCCCGGGTGCTTTTTGCGGTTCTTGCGCGGCGCTTCCGGTAACGGGCCGCGCGCCGCTTCAGCGGCGGCTTCATCCAATGTCGCGCTCAGTTCCTCTTCAAACAACGCCAACTGCGCCGCGCTCAGGCTCTCCCCGCGCGGACCGTACTTGGCGATGCGCAGCAGGCGTATCTGCTCTAACAAGGACGACACTCGCAGGTCTAATAACCGGACGTTGATTTCCGCCTGCCGCGCCTTCGTTTCCGCTTCTTGCGCCCGTACATTGGCCGCGTCTAATTGCGCCAGCGGCACCATTACTTCCGGTATTACCAAGGGCGGCGTGTTGGGAGCGAAGTCAATCACGGTGTCATGAATATGATAGCTCCTATATTACTGCCAAGCCAGTGTTTTCTTTGACTATTTACGCCGCCGCGCCGCGCCGGAACCACTTTCGCTCATTAGTCTGGCGCAGGTCGATTCCGCTCAATAACATTGTCAATTCCTCACCCCGCATCGGGACTCGATTGCAGCCCTCCCCGGCTTGCGGCCAGGCAAACCGTCCCTTCTCCAGCCTCTTGGCGCACACCCACAATCCGCTGCCATCCCAAACCAAAATCTTGATTCGTGTCCGGCCCCGATTGGCGAACACGAAGAGATGTCCGCTCAGCGGATCTTCCCCCAGTGTGTCCCGCACCAGGCCGAACAGTCCGTCAAAGCCTATCCGCATGTCGGTCGCGCCAGTGGCCACGAACACGCGCGTCGCCATCGTCAGTCCGAACATGGTTATGCCTCCTCCAAACAGCGGATCAGCGCGCCAAGCGGCTGGCTATGTCCAGTCACGCGGCCCAAGTCATTCCACCCAATCTCGACCCGTCTTCCATTGCCCAACACTACCGCCACGGATTCGTGACCGGGGATGCCGTGGCTGTCTAATCCTATTCCGGTCTCGCGGAGATCAATCTCCACCAGTGCCGGCTTTTTGCGCCGTAGCCGAAACCGGTAGTAATCCAGCGTCGTCACCGGTACCCCTTGGCTCGCGCAATAAACCGCCCGCGTCTGCCCGCTCTTCTCGTACCCCGCTACCAGGCTTCTAATTTCCGCTTCTGTTCGGCCTCCCGGCCTTCGTTGTCGTTTCATACCTCAAGTCAAACACCCTCCCGCTCGTTTGAAAACCATGGGGTTGGCCGGACGCTTACGCAGTATCAGACAACGGCAAATTGTATTTTCTATCAGTACAAGTGCACCGTCTGCGCAGCCACGCCGGTCTATGTCCAAAACTCTGATCGCGGAGTTATGGGCGGAAAGCCATGCCCGTTTCCTCCTTGCCGCGGAGTACTGCGGTCTAACCTGGTGCAGTGGGCATTTTACCAATGTCCGAGTTTCCATCAGGCCTCCTTTCAGGAGGCGCGGCCGGGAGGCGGCGAACACCAAAACGAGAAGTGTCAACATTGCGCCGGGC
>JBKJSR010000430.1:0-2777 GCA_046594355.1 Bryobacter sp. | reverse complement strand
ACGATTTCGACAAACAGCAGCGGACGCAATGGCAACAGTTGCCTTTCTCCCTGCGGTTGGTAGGCCATTGCCGACAGTTCGCGGCTCCCATACAGATTCAAGAGTGGAATTCCAAATGCCAATTCAAACAATTCCTCTTGCCGGGAGTTCAGCATCTCACCGCCATTCCAGGCTGCCACCACCGCGCCTTTTGGAACGGAAACTCCGCGCTGAAGAAGCTCCCGCGCGACATATTCCAGCATCGAAGTGAAGCCGTAGATGGCCACTGGCTTCTCCCGCTCAATCAACTCGACGACCCGGTCTACTGTTTCTTTGGTCAAGCTATAGCCACCAACAATCCATTCTTTGCGAAGCTTTCCCGATATCCGGTTCCGCAAAGTGCTGGCCCGCCCGACGTCACGCTCTGAACCCCACACGGCAATCGTCGCCATACCCGGCCGCCATCCAGCCTTCAGCCGGCAATAGCTTCGTGCGGCGGTGCTTGAGCGCAGCATAGCCTCGTCATGCAGGTAGGCTGTCGGCTCCCCAGTTGAACCTCCAGTCCGGCTCACGAGGCCTTTGATTCCGGATCGCTGCTGGATTTCAGTAGCTGCAAATCTGGTCTGCAGGTCTTTGCGCGTGACGATGGGCAGTTGCGGCCAGAGGGCCATCAAACGCAATGGATCTCCAATTCGCGCAGCCTCCTTCCACTCGGGCAAGGCATCGGCGCGAGCGGCGAAATGCCGGATTTGAGCTTGGAGCCTCCGCGCCAAATCAAGCCGCGCCTCGACTGGATTCATCGCCTTGTGCTCATCGAGAAGCCTCCAGACTTCAGGCAGTTTCGCGGCGCGTGAATAACATCCCCAAAGCATCGCGCTCAACATACAGTCAGCTCCCCGGCAACGCTCGCTTCGCAATGTCCGCGCCAGCCCGCCGGTAGTCTAAGCTGAGAACCCATTCGTCTTGCCGCTTCAGCAACGGCCCAATCCCCGCCTTGAGTACAGACCCGAATGTCTCCAGACTGAAAACCAGATGGCCCGCCCGATAGAGCGGTTAGGGCCTCTCTCGTCAAAGGAATTCTTTCCGGATCGAGCCCCATAAGCGCAGCATGGACCCAGTCGCATGCCGCCGCACTCGCGCCCATGCTTAGAAATCCCAATGCTGCCGGTTCCGGTGCCAGAGGTCCTTCTCCTTGCCCGCCCACGATTGCATCGGTAAGATTCACGATTGTCCTTTGTTGCTTGGTCGAGAGATTCCCGGCGGATTTCCCGTAATGTAAGATCCTTTGCAAGTCGAGGACCATTCGCCAAACCGTGTCGTTGCCAAACCAGGATCCTTCGAGATCAAAGTCTCCTTTGAAAAGCCTTCCGGCCCGGATCGCGGCCCCTGCAGCCCGGCCGTATAACTTCTTCTGAATGCCTGGCTCCGCACCATTGGCCCGGTCGAGCAAATCTTCACCGAGAGCGCTCCAGGTGCTGGGGTGCGCGTAACAGTCCCCACCCGCTGCTGTGCTGCCTTTGCGGTGATGTGGCAGATAACTTTTGTGACCGTTTGCGCCGACCAGATTCTTCAGTGCACCAGTGATGCCAGCCTTCTTATGGGTCTTCAGTTTTGGCAGATTGATTACAACATTCGCGTCGAGAAGTTCCCTTGCGATCAAATACTGATGATTCGCCGGTCCATGAGTTTCCGCCAGTGCTTCAGGGTCGTACATAGTTACCCGAAACCGGGAATTTCCGTCTGATACCGGCTCAAGCAGGCTCTCTTTTCCCAAATTGAAACGAACATAATCGTTCTCGCTCCGGACAGTATTCTGGTCTCCGGCCCATGCCCCATCCGTTCGCGTCGTCAGCCGGAAGTCCCGGACCTCGACCGGGATTCCTCTCGCGGACAAGCGTGCCGAGGATTCGTTCCATCCGCTTTGATCGAGCAGCCGTGCGAAGTCGCAAGACTGGATTGGAGCGTCTCCGACGATGAGGCCCGATGGATGTGTGAGCGCGACATATTCGACAACCGCCTCGATGACACTGCTGTGCGTGACAAGACAGTCGAGACCATGCCCCGAAGCATTCAGATGATGGACCCAGTTGGGTTTGATCACAAAGCGCTGCCCGGTGCCCAACCAACTCCCTAGCGGATTCCACTGGGCCGTACCGAAGCGCTCAAGGTCGAGCTGCGCCAAGTGCAGGAGATTGCGCAGAGCGCCAAGCGCGGGTGATTGTTTCGCCCCGGCAATCAGTTCAGGAAAGCAATCGCCAGAAACACCGCTGTAACAAGGCGGTAACTGCGAAACATATACGCGCTTTGGATTCATCGAGTGTTCCCTGTTAGCCGCGCAGCATACGCCGATGCCGTACGCGGAGAAATCCTTCGGTCCAGATGCCAGCCAAGGCAATGCTTCCAGCGCCACTCCAGTTGATTTTGCAATGAGAGAAATAGTGCATTGCATGTTTCAGGCCTTCGACCCACTCGCCGCGAATGAAGCAGGACAAGACCAAAACCCGGTAAGTGATTTCATAAAATCGTGGAGCAAAAGTCCGCAAGGCTTCTCCATGCCGTTCGAGTATTCTCTTCTTTGAGGCCAACTCATCACCAGCCCGTTTCATGAGCTGCGCACGACTCGGACGCTTATGCCCTGCGGTCAGTCGATTGGAAGAATCTGTGTACTGAATTGCAAGAGCCTCGGGGATCAACCGGGTTTTAAAACTTTGTGCAAAGTCGAGGTGGTATTCCGCCTCGGAGATAGTCGAATCCGCCCACTTCACGGAATCAAAGGTCGATCGTCGAGTGCAGAGCAG
>JBKJSR010000360.1:0-5891 GCA_046594355.1 Bryobacter sp. | reverse complement strand
AATCATGACTTCGTCCATTTTTGTGCTTCCAGCGGAAGACAGCCGGGTCCGATTTGAGTTCGGCGACTGCCAAGACCGGCTTTCTAAAGGTCGCGGCTCGGTATCGCGGAGGCAGTGTAATCGGGCTGGCGGGCGATGGCCCGGAATCTGAAAGCACCGGCAACGATGGAAGCGACTGGGGCGCTGCTTCGTGTAGCCGACCGATTACCCGCCGACCCTGGGAAGTAGGCGCTGCGGATCTGATTCATGCTGAGGGCCACAGAGTCTATGGCCCTACCGAACTGTAAAATCGTAGCGTGGCAAGAAGAAGGGCCGTCATGACTCAAGCTACCATTTCCGCAAAGGGGCAAATCTCCATTTCTAAGACAATTCGGGAGCGATTGAATCTCGAGCCCGGCACTCAGGTTGCCTTAGATGTGCAGGGGGAACAGGTCGTCATGAGGCGGTTGGTGTCCGGGTTTCCGAACCGGCGCTCCATGCGCGGGATGTTGCGGAGAGCAGGCAACCTTCACGACGATGCCCGAGCTTAAAGTTTTTGACTCGTGGGCGCTCCCCGCCTGGCTGCTTGACCAGCCCGCCGCCGCCCCGCTTTGAAACCCTCCCGCAATAGGTCGAGCAGGGCGACGAAGCTCCACGCGGCCCAGGCCAGGAAATTCTTGAAACGGCTGCCGTCGCTGCCGATTCGCGCGGCGGCTTTGGCCCAACGCGAGGGAGCTGCTTTTGTCACCGGTGACCGGGAGCTTAAGGCCATGAGTGAGGTGGCGAAGGTTATCAAGCGCCTCAGACCAAGAGTACGGCGAAGCTTCGCGAGTGAGTTGCCTCAGTTGGCCGACAGCCCTCGAGATTGTTAAGCGGTCTTGCGGGCTTTGATGCGGTCGATGAGGTTGATGGCGATGAGTTTGCCCTTTGCGAAGGCGTTTTCATAGGCGTCGTGACGCTCGCTGCGGGTGTATTTGTAGCCGAAACGGTAGTAGCGTTCGAGGCTCTTGCCAATCACATAGGTGCCAGCATAGGCAATTGCAGCCTTGGGCACCAGGCCTGCGCCGAGCGGGATTTTGCCAACAAGTTCGCGGGCGATGGCGCGCCAGCCGAAAGCACCGGCAATGATCGAGGCGACTTCAGTGCGCTGATCTGTGTAGCCGACCGGGCGGTCGTTCGCCGCACCGAGGAAGAAGGCGAGGCGGATCTGATTCATTGTCAGGACCACAGAGTCTGAGGCGAATTCACCAACTGCCCAGCCGAGCCCCAACATAGGGGCGATGTTGGGCAGGGCGGTGGCTAGTGAAAAACCTGCGTTTTCGAGAGACAGCTTATGAATCAGGCGGCTGCAGACCTCCTCGCGAAAAGGCGGGAAGAGGCGGGCCAAGGGGAGTCCGAGGTCGTCTTTTTTGTCGAGGATTTCGCGAACCACGCGGCGCGGGTCGTCGCGGCGGAAGATGAAGGCACCGGCGGGGGCGATGGCGTCTTCGGCGTAAATTTCAAGATCAAAGGTGGAAGGCTTGTCTGCTTCTCCTTCGAGGTGAATCATGCGGGAGGCTTCTGTACGTTTTGCGGGGCTGAGGCCCTCGGGCAGAAGCCAGTCTGCCATGGCGGTGTAGGCCGAAGCCTGCGCCGCAATGAGGCGGATGTCGACGCGCTGCTCTGCCATCTCCCGGACTTCATTCGGGTTCAGCGAAGCAATCGCTTTGCGCAACTGAGGAAACAAGCTCATAGTTCTTCCCTAATTCTACCTACGTAAGACAACGTCAATGCGTTCCCGCCAATCGCCGTTGAGACCGATGCGCGTCACCTCGCAGGTTGGAGGCAGCCAACGCAGCACTGCTTCAGTCATCGGATGAAAGTGCAACGAAGGTGAGAGTAAAAAAATACGTGGAGCGTTTCTACTGAGTTCGCGGCCGGGAAAGTACCCGGAACCCGAGAAGTCTCCGCAAGCGAGGTGGTGGCGGATGCGCAGCCAATAGTCGAAGGCCTGGAGCGGGAGGTGGATGTCTTCGGTGACTTTGAGTTCGAAGATGTTGAGACGGCCTGCATGATCGATGCCGAGCAGGTCGAGGGCGCTACGTTCGCCGTGGAGGCTGCCGAGGGCCTGCCCGTAGAGGCAGTGGGGGGCGATGTTGGCTTCGATTTCGCCGATGTTGCGGCGGACTTGAGATTCGAGCCAACGCTCGGGTTCGCCGAGGTAGATCGGGTTGATGCGGTTTTCGGCTTTGGAGTGGCGGAGGCTGAGTACTTGTTCGATGAGTTGTTCGATGGCAGGCAGTTCGGAGAGCGCGGCTTTTCGTTTGCGGCGGAGGCCGTATTCGAGGCGGGGTATTTCGTTGCCGCTTGCGGGACGGAGACGGGCGATCTCGAGACCCCGGATGCGGTATCCGAGGCTGCCATCGGCTTCTTCGATCATGTCGATTTCCGGATGGCGGCCGAGCAGATCGACCCACCATGCGGGACCGCAGAGGCGGGAATAACGCGGGGCGAGGCTGCTTTCGAGGTTGCCGTAATCGGCCGGGTCGAGAAGGGATTCGCCGCCTGTGTCGTCGTAAAGCCAAATATCGATTTTAAGCTTGGTGGCATCGAGATGACGGGCCAGGAGAACGATGCTGCGGGCGTGCTCCTGCGGCAGGTAGAGGAGGAGGCGGCTGGCGGCGATTTCGCCATGCTTCTGCTGCACCCAGTGGAGCCAGACGAGAGCGAAGGTGAGGGCGTGAAAGCCGGTATCGCGGTCTGGAGAGGCGAGGGCCGCGACGGTCTCCTGGCCCCTGGTGAGGAGGGCCGTGGGGTAAGTGGGCGAAAGAGAATTTTCGAGTTTGGCTTCGCTACGGAAGGCTTGCCAACGCCAGTTACCGTAATTGCGATTGAGGAAGAGGCGAAACTTTTCGGTGAAGGCGGAACGATTGGTTTTTTCGATGGCGGGAGCGCAGCGGGGGTCCGCGACATCGACGAGAGAGACCGAGAGATTCGCTTTTCCAAATCGGAACGCTTCGAGTTCCAATTTCTTGCGGGAAGCAATGCCGACGTTGAGGATGCGGCGGGACCAGAGGCGGTGGTCATCCCAGGCTTCGAGCCAGGTGCCACGAGCGTTGACATCAATGCGGAAGCGGTCTTGCGAGAGTACGAGCGGCTTTTCGCCCGCCTCGAGGAGGGCGGGGGAGTGGCAGGTGGCGACGAAATCCTGTATGGCGGAAGCGATCCGTTCTGGCAGCATACGGATGGAAGAATGCACGCTGCGTGCCAAACTCAAGGTAGTGCTCAAAGAACGTCTGGCGGAAGTGGAGAATCGATTGGCGCTGGCCTGTCAGCGGGCCGGCCGGAAGCGCGAGGAAGTGTTGTTGCTTGCGGTGACGAAGGTGTTTGCGGCGGATGTGATTCTTGAGGCGTTTGAGTTGGGGATGCGCGATTTTGGTGAAAATTATGTGCAGGAGTTTGAGGGGAAGTTTCCGCTGGTATCGCAGCTTGCAGGGGCGAATTTTCATTTGATCGGACATCTGCAATCGAATAAGGCGCGGCAGGCGGCGGAGCTTTTTAGCCATATACATACGATCGATACGGCGAAGCTGGCGCGGCGGATCGATGAAGCGGCGGCGGGAGTGAAGCAGGTGCTGATTGAGGTGAAGCTGTCGCATGAGGAGGCGAAGCACGGTTGCGCGCCGGCGGACTTGCCGGAGTTGATCGATGCGATTGGGGCATGCAGGAAATTGCAGTTGACCGGGTTGATGACGATGCCGCCGTGGGATGAGAATGCCGAAACGGCACGGCCGTATTTTGTGGAGTTGCGGGAGCTGGCCTTGCGTTATCGATTGCCACAGCTTTCGATGGGAATGTCGAATGATCTTGAGGTGGCGATAGCAGAGGGTTCGACTATAGTACGCGTGGGGACGGCGCTGTTTGGCAAGCGCCAGAAGCCGCAATGAAGCTGGCTTATCATGCGCCGCTACCGCCTGCGGCGACTGGCGTCGCACAGTATGCCGCGACGCTGCTGGGTTACTTGCGGGATGAGTTTGAGATCGACGATAGTGCGAAGGCGGCGCTGTATCAGATTGGCAATAACAAGCTACATTGGGAGATCTATCAACGGGCGTTGCGGGAGCCTGGTGTGGTGTTGTTTCATGATGCGTGCCTGCATCATTTGTTACTCGGGCAGTTGAGCCGCGAGGAGTATGTCGAGGAGTTTGTTTATAACTACGGGGAGTGGTTCCGGCAGACGGCGGAGCGGTATTGGGAGGGGCGGGCGATGAGTGCGGCGGATCCGCGTTATTTTGAGCGGCCGATGCTGAAGCGGATTTGCGAGAGTGCGCGGCTGGTGATCGTGCATAACGCGGCGGCGGCGGCGGCGGTGTTGCGGCACGCGCCGGAGACGAAGGTGGCGAGGGTGCCGCATTTGTTTGAAGCGCCTCGGGATCTTAGTTATCGCGAGATTGATGAGTACCGGGAACGGGTGTTGCAAGTGCCGCGCAAGGAGTGTTTGTTTGCGGTGTTGGGGCATTTGCGGGAGTCGAAGCGGATCGATACGATTCTATTGAGTTTTGAAGCGCTGCGGCGGCAGGGTTTGCCGGTGAAGTTGCTGGTGCAGGGGGATTTTGTGGGGTCGGATTTGGAGCGGGCGCTGGAGGGGCGACTGGAAGAGGAGTGGGTGGTGCGGCGAAATTTTTTGCCGGAGGACGAATGGTGGATGCAGGCGCATGCGATTGATGTGGGGATCAATCTGCGGTGGCCGCTGGCGGGTGAGTCTTCGGGGATTGCGACGCGGCTGATGGGGATCGGCAAGGCGGTGATCGTGACGCGGAGTTTGGAGACGGAGGATATTCCGGAGGTGGCGGCAGTTAAGGTAGATGCGGGGATGGCGGAGCGGGAGGAGTTGGAGCGGTTTGCGGCTTGGCTCGCGTTGAATGCGGATGCCAGGAGGGCGGTGGAAAGACACGCGGCAATTCATACGAAGCAGTTTCATCGGGTGGATGTGGTGGCGGCGCGGATGGCGGAGTTGGTTCGGGGAGTGTTTGAGGAAGTTTGACGCTGGGGTGCGGGCGGGGCTAAGCTAGAGGGGTAGCTATAGCGAGGCGCGGTAGCCAAGTGGTAAGGCAGAGGTCTGCAAAACCTTTATGCACCGGTTCGACTCCGGTTCGCGCCTCCAGAATCTTTCTGTTCCTCAAAACACTCCATTCTTGTCTTTTCACCGAATCAGTTAGGATCAATGATCCAAAAAAATCGATGGGGTAAATTTTGTTGAACCTCGCGGTCCCTCCACAATCAAGCCCCGGATCGAACGTGGCTGAGCCTCATGCCACCCACTGGCGCTACCCTTGAGCCACGAACGAACCGGCTCCGGTATCTGAGCTAGCGTCAGGCGAAGGCTACTTGGCTTACCAGATCACTTTCAAGCCCAGTTGCATGCGTCGCGCCGTCACGCGGGTTCCAGTGATGGCCCCAAAAGTTGGGCTCTGCGTATTGGTATTCGCACTGCCAAACTGCGTATGGTTCAGCGAGTTGAAGGTCTCCCAGCGAAACTGCGTGTTGAAGCGCTCATTGATCCTGAAGTTTTTGAACATGCTGAGATCCCAGTTGTTTGTTCCAAGTTGCTGGTAAGTGTTGCGGCCCGCATTGCCCACCACGCGAAGCCGGTTGCCTTGAGCATCCCTTGGGAAATCGAAGGCCCCCGCGTTCCAGTAGCGGTCCGGTTTCGAGGTGCCAGCAAACGGGTCTCCAATCACCTGCGGAATGGAGCGCGAGAAACTGCCCACCTGAATCCAGTCCGAACCTAGCCCGAGCGTCTGAAACTGGCCCTGCGAGAATGTGAGAATTCCGTTTGTCTGCCATCCACCCACCAAAAAATTCGCACCCTTGCTCAAGTTGGTCATGTACTTCTTCCCTCGCCCTACCGGAATTTCATAGGCGAAGCTGGC
>JBKJSR010000271.1:0-6252 GCA_046594355.1 Bryobacter sp. | reverse complement strand
CAGTCCGGCGAGCTTCAAACCGGGCCAGTCCACACAACCACCCCCTCCTTAAAGGTAAAATCCACTTATGCTACGCCGCACCTTTATCCCGACCGCTCTCGCCGCCTCCCAGGTTCGTGGGGCCAATGAACGTGTTCGTCTCGCTCTCGTTGGCTGCGGTGGCAGAGGCCGTTATGTCGCCGGATTCGCCAAGGAAAATCCCAACGCCCAATACGTCGCCACCGCCGACGTCTACATTCCCAACGCCGAAGCCGCCGCCAAACAACTGGGTGCCACTTCGAGCGTGCAGGACTTCCGCAAACTGCTCGACCGCAAGGACATCGACGCCATCATCGTCGGCACCCCGGACCACTGGCACGCCGCCATCGCGATCCTTGCCGCACAGGCTGGCAAGGACGTTTATGTCGAGAAGCCCCTGGCTCACTCCATCGTCGAAGGGCGCAAAATCATCGAGGCCATGGAGAGCACCAAACGTCTGATTTTCGGTGGTACCCAACACCGTTCCGCCCCCCACTTTGCCCAGGCCGCAGATCTCATCCAGTCCGGCTACATCGGCCCCGTCAAATACATTCGCGTCTGGAATTACGTCAACTGGCATCCCGATACGATTGCCAAAGTCCCCGATTCGCCCGTCCCCGAAGGCCTCGACTGGGACATGTATCTCGGTGCCGCCCCCAAGGTGCCCTTCAACCAGAAGCGCTTCACCGCCACCTTCCGCAACTATCTCGAATACGCCGGCGGCACCATCACCGACTATGGCACCCACCGTTTCGACACCGTCCACCAGATCATGGGCCTTAAGGGCCGCGATGCCGCTCCCAAGTCGGTTTCCGCCTATGGCGGCCGTCTCTTGCTCGAAGGTGCCGGCAACGCCCCAGACCTGCTCCAGGCCACCTTCGAATACGCAAACTTCATCCTCACCTACGAGGGCATTAACTTCAATAGCCACGGTGGCGGTTTCCGCACCCCCGGCTGGAAGTATTACAACGCCCTGGGCGATCGCGACATGCCTAACGGCATGATCTTCTACGGCACCAAGGGCACGATGGTCGCCGAGCGCGTTGGCTTCGAGATCTACCCTGAGCCGACCGGTCGTGGCGATGCCCTGCCCCGCTGCCAGCCCCTCAGCGTCCCCGCCAGGGATGCAACACGCGAACACGCCATGCGCTTTGTCGATTGTGTGCGCGGTGCGCAGCCCCCCAATGCAACCGCCGAATCGGCTCACATGGCTACCAACATCGGCCATCTCGGAAACATCGCCCTCAAAACCGGCAAGAAATTGCTCTGGGATTCCAGGACCGAAAAATTCGACGCCCCCGAGGCCAATGCCCTGCTCTTCCGCCAACCGCGTAAAGAGTGGGCGCTGATCTAGACAACGCTGGGCGTTGCATTCCGGCTCAAAGCCGGCGGGTTCGGCGCTTCCTCGCAATCCAGGCAAACGGATGCTTCAACCCGGGAAGCGTACTTGCATTCCGACGCTACTCAGCCGTCCCGGGACGCTAGACCTTGCGCCGCCTTGCGCGTGGGAAAAAGCAAATCCTCCCGCTCCATTTGCCACAATGGTACTGAATGATTGAAACCTTGCGACCCGGCGTCCACGCGAACGGTGCCCGTGTCGTGCTCTTTGATTTTGATGGCACCCTGTCCCTGATTCGCACGGGTTGGGTAAACGTTATGGTTCCCCAGATGGTCGGGATTCTCGCGAATCTCAGGACCGGTGAAACCGAAGCAGAGCTCCAAAAGCTCGTCGAAGATTTCGTCGCCCGTCTCACTGGAAAAGAAACGATCTACCAGATGATGGAATTAGCCGAACAAGTCCGTTTGCGCGGCGGCCAGCCCGAAGACCCAAAGGTCTATAAGAAGTTGTACCTCGACGCGCTTCACGATCTGATCAAAGACCGCCTCGAAGATCTGCGCACCGGCAAGACCTCGCCGGATGCGCACCTCGTCCCCGGCTCGCGTGCTTTGCTCGAAGAGCTGAAGTCGCGCGGCCTCAAGATGTATCTCGCCAGCGGTACCGACCACGACAATGTCGTCGAAGAGGCCAAACTGCTCGATGTATATCACTACTTCGACGGCGGCGTCTTTGGCGCTCTCGACGACTTGACCAAGTTCTCGAAGGCGCTGCTGGTCAGGCAGATCGTCGAATCCAGTGAGTACAGCGGCGAAGAATTTCTCGGCTTCGGCGACGGCTACGTCGAGATCGAAGTCGTCAAACAGGCGGGTGGCATTGCGGTCGGTGTCGCTTCAGAAGAGCCCCATTGCCTCACCATAGACGCCTGGAAGCGTGACCGACTCGTGGGCGTAGGCGCCGATTTCATCGTCGAGAATTTCCAGAACATGGATCAGTTGCGTTCCGCACTGTTCCCCAACTAGGCAATCGGCAAATGGCATCACGTTATCCGATATTCGACCGCGCCGCACTGCGCATCCTTCCGCTGGCCGAACGCCAGCACGACCTCGAGATCTCAAACTGGCTCGAACTCACCAGCGAGACCCCGCCTTTTGAGCACCCCGATCTCGCAATCGTCGCCGAAAAAATCCGCACGGCCCGCAGGCAGTCTCGCGCCGTAATTCTGATCATGGGCGCGCACGTCCTGCGGGCCGGAGTCAATCGGCACCTCATCGATCTGATCGAGCGTAAGATGATCAGCCACATCGCCTTCAACGGCGCTGGTGCCATCCACGATTATGAGTTGGCTCGCATCGGTGCCACCACCGAGAGCGTCGCCCGCTACATCCGCGACGGACAGTTTGGACTCTGGCGCGAAACCGGCGAGCTGAACGAGTGGATCAGCCAAGCGGCTCAGCTCGATTATGGCATCGGCGAGTTCATTGGCCGCCGCCTTGCCGAGTCCAACTTCCCCTACCGTGACCTCAGCGTCTTCGCCGCCGCCTGGCGTGCCGGCATTCCTGCGACCGTCCATGCAGGCATCGGTTACGACATCCTCCACGAACATCCCAATTGCGATGGGGCCAGCCTCGGCAAGACCAGCTATACGGACTTCCTGATTTTTGCCGAATCGGTCCGTTCGCTCGAAGGCGGCGTACTGCTCAACTACGGCTCGGCCATCATGGGTCCCGAGGTCTATCTGAAAGCGCTGGCCATGGCGCGCAATGTCGCAATCCAGCAGGGCGGGCAGATTAACAATTTCGCCACGGCCGTCTTTGACTTGATCCCGATCCAGGGCGACTTCCGCAAAGAATTGCCCAAGTCCGATCCCGGTTACTACTTCCGTCCCCAGAAGACCATCCTTGTGCGCACTGTAGCCGATGGAGGCGAGAGCTTCTACTTCTGTGGCAACCATCGCGCCACCCTCCCCGCCCTCTGGAGATTGCTCCGATGACAATCGCAGAAATTCTCTCCCGCTTCTCGCAGCTCAACGTATTAGTCGTCGGCGATATTTGTCTCGACCGCTGGTGTACCTACGACCCGTCCGCTAGCGAGCCCTCGCGCGAAACCGGCTTGCCGCGCATTGGAGTGCTTCACGTTGAATCCACCTGCGGCGCTTGCGGCACCATCGCGAACAATCTCTCTGATCTCGGTGTGGGGCGTGTAGCACTGCTCGGTGCAATTGGTGAGGATTCGCACGGCGACGAATTGTTTCGCGCCCTCGGAGTCCGCGACATCGGAGTAGAACTGGTATTGCGCTCCAGGCTGATCCAAACATTCACTTACACAAAGCACATCAATTCGCAGACCGGAATGGAAGACTTGCCGCGCGTCGATTTCATCAACACGACGCCTTTGCCAGAATCGCTAGTTGAACAACTGGTAAATCAATTTGAGACTTTCGCCCCGCACTTTGATGCGATCCTGATTTGCGATCAGGCCGAGACCTCAAATGGTGGCATCATCACGGATGCTTTGCGCGAAACGATTTCAAAAGTTACCGGCAAAGTAATCTGGGTCGATAGCCGCAAGCGAGCCGAATTCTTCCGCAATTGCTACATCAAGCCGAATGAGGATGAAGCCCGCGAAGCGGCACAGCGCCTGCTGGGCAAGGACGATTATGCGGAGCTGGCCGAACGCCTTGGGCTAAAGGCGCTGATTGTAACGGCTGGCGAGCGCGGAGCCCGCGTCATCGACGGCACCGGAGACCGTTGGCTCAAGACGGCCTCTGTAGCCAATCCCGTCGACATCTGTGGTGCCGGAGACAGTTTCTCGGCAGCGGCGGCATCCGCTCTTGCCGTTGGCGCTTCAATCGATCAAGCTGTCCATATGGGAAACCTGGTAGCCAGCATCACCATCATGAAAAAAGGAACCGGCACAGCCACTCCCATTGAAGTTCTAGCTGCGGCTAAGCGGGCAGGCATTGCATGAACACCCTGACCATCCATATTCGCGACACCAGACTGTCGCTTGTATTCTTCACCAGTAGCACCGCAACTCGTTCTCCCGCTGCAAGTGCGCACGGCGGCCAAGCGGGCAGGCATCGCATGAACACTCTGCCCATCCATATTCGCGACACCAGACTGTCGCATGTATTCTCCACCACGTGTACCGCGACTGCTTCCTCCTCTGCAATGCTCGCGGCGGCCAAGCGGGCGGGCATCGCATGAACACTCTGGCGATCGACATTGGCGGCACCAAATTTTCACTCGCACTCTTCGCCGGCGAAGAGATGGTCCTGCGTGAATCGAGACAAACTGATCGCGCTGGCGGGCCACGCTCTATGCTTGGACAGCTTGAGTCCATCATCCTCGCTTGGAAGCACGATCACGAAATCCACCGCTGTGCTATCGGCTTTGGCGGCCCTGTCGATTTCGGCAACCAGAAAGTCACCCTTTCCACTCATGTCGATGGCTGGAACGAAAATCCCCTGGTCGAGACGATCGGTGCCATGGCCGGGGCTCCGGTTGTAATGGATAACGATGCCAATGTCGGCGCACTTGGCGAAGGCATTTTTGGTGCGGGCAAGAACACCCGCCCCCTTCTGTACATGACCCTATCCACGGGAATCGGTAGCGGCATTCTTACCCAACATGGCGTCTATCGCGGTGCCGACTGGTATGCCGGCGAAATCGGCCACCTCACCATCCGGCCCGGCGGTCCAGAATGTCTATGTGGATCCTTTGGTTGTTTGGAAAGAATGTGCTGCGGCTTGTGGCTCGAGCGCGATCACGGCAAACCGGCAAGCCAACTCCTCCTCGATCCGGCCTTCGTGGACAACTACGTCATCGATCTGAGCCTTGGCCTGAAGGCGGCCATCATGATTTTGAACCCTGCGCGCATCGTCATCGGTGGTGGTATTAGTAAGGCAGGCGACAATTTGTTCGTGCCGCTACGCGCCGAGCTACGGCGGCAGATTACGGCCTGGTCGAGAGCCCGCATTGATGTGGTGCCGGCGGCCCTCGCCGATGACAGCGTACTTTATGGCGCACTCGCGCTGGCAAAAGAGACATTTCCTTTATGACTTATACAGAGACCTATCGCGATCGGTTGATCGGCACCCTGAACGGGCTCGACCTATCCAAAGTGGATCAAGCCATTGCCTGGCTCACGGAAGCTCGCGACCACGGCAAGACTATTTTTATGACGGGCAACGGAGGCAGCGCGGCTTCCGCTTCGCACTTTGTCTGCGACATGCTCAAGGGCGCAAGTTTTCAAAGAGAAAAGCGCTTCAGGATTCTTTCGCTGCACGACAACATGCCAACTCTGACTGCGTATGCCAACGACGTCGGCTATCATGACGCCGCGCTCGAACAGCTCAAAAACTTCGCCGAGCCCGGCGACGTGGTGATTGCGATCAGCGGATCGGGAAACTCGCCGAATGTCTTGCGCGCAATCGAATACGCGAATTCGATCGGCTGCAAAACGATCGGCTTGACGGGTCGCAACGGCGGCGAACTGGGGCCGCTGGTTCAATTGCAGATCCACACTCCAGAGCCGCACATGGGACGCATCGAAGACGCCCACATGATTGCCCTTCACATGATCTGCTACCAGTTCATGGATCTAAAAGCTACTTCTTGAACAAGCTGTCGAATGCCGCCTTCGCCGCTTGTGGGCTGCGCGCCGGGGGGAGCTGCTCAAGCGGGCGTGACGTAGTTGGGTTGCTCAATCCACCGAGTACCTGACGGCCCCCCGGCGTGTCCCGGGCAACCGTGACCCGCTGCTTGAAGAAGGTGCAAGGATTCGCCAGGTCCTTCTTATTGATCCTCTCGGGGATCGGCTTCAGGCACTGGAATCGTGTGGACGGTTCAAAATAAGTACACTGCTTGCAACAATGCAAGTCCGCACTGCATTTC